>JAEZDB010000256.1 GCA_023429855.1 Actinomycetes bacterium | reverse complement strand
ACCGACCACTCCGCGCCCGGCCGCGACGCGCGTCCCGCGGCGACGATGGTCCGCGAGCCGTCGAACGGGCAGGTGCGGACCTCGTGGCCGCTCACGAGGCGTACCGCTTGATGTCGGCCAGCAGGTCGGCTTCGGTCTCGTAGGGCCCGATGTGGATGAAGCGCTTGCCCGCGCGGTCGTAGAAGAACGTCTTGGGCAGGTTGTCGACGCCGGTGCCGACGTTTACCTCGCCGTCCTCATCGAGGATCGACGGGTACGGCACGAACACCTCGTCGCGTAGGAACGCCTCAGCCTTCGCCGGGCGTGAGTTCACCGCCATGCCGAGAAACGCGACCTTGCCGCGCTGGGCGAGCGCGACCCGCTGGAAGATCGGCATCTCCTTCTTGCAAGGCACGCACCAGTCACCCCACAGGTTCACGACGATCGGCGTGCCCTTGAGGGCGTCGACCCGCGCCTGCAGCAGCTTGACCGGCCCCTTCGGGCCCGGCTCGAGGAGCTGCCCGGCTTCCTCGTCGATCTCACGCAGCACCGCCGACTGCCCCGCTGGCGGCTGCGCCAGCTGCGCCTTGACCTCCGCGGCGCTCAGCTTCGCCACGGGCGGCGGGGCGTCGCCGCCACAACCGGCAAGCCCGAACGCCGCCCCCGCCAGGAGCGCCGCAACAGCGCGTGCAAGAGTGAGACGGGCATTCGGCACGCCTCTGAGCGTGACACAGCAACCTGTGGCGCGGCAGCCGCGAGCCCGCCAGGGTGTCCAGCTGGTGAACGGCCCGCTTGGCGCCCCGGCCGCGCTGCGGTAGAGTGCGGGGCAGTTGCTTCGGCCTCTCGCCGAGCGCCGTGCCCTCGCTCCGGCAGGCACGAGACTGATTCGGATCGCGGCGATCCGCCCCTTCCCCGCCGCCAACCCTCGATCGCCCCACTCGGCGTCGCCTGCGTGCAGCGGCCTTGTCGGCCCCGCCCGCGGTCGAACGATTGCCACTCGCTCTCTGCTCGTGACCTTCCCGTCCAGCTCCTACACCTCTGAGGCCGTGCGTGCCTAGCGCCGCCCCACCCGCCGACGTCCCGTCCGACGCCGAACTGACCCGCGCTGCGGAGTTCATCCGCGAGCCGGTCCTGCTCGGCGACGAAGACGCGTCGGTCGCCCTGGCCCACGGCACCGCGCGCCGCCGCGCGATCGACCAGGCGCTGGCGGAGCAGAGCGAGGGCCTCCCGGCTCCGTCGACCGCATGGCGCCGCCGCTGGTCGCTCCTCCTGGGTCTGGAGCGCATGCTCTCCGTCGAAGAGCCGACCCTGGCCGACGGCAGCACGCAGCTCGGCCCGCACCAGGTCGACGCCCTCTCCGGCACGCTCACCGCCCTGCTCACGGAGAACCAAAGCAGCAGCGCCTTCGTGCCCGCCGAGGTCGACCTCGACGCGCCGCTGCCCCGCAACGGCCGCGGGAAGAACGCCGACAAGCCGCTCCCGGGTGGCTCCCGCGCCGGCGATCCGCCCGCCGCAGCCGCCGCCGCACCTGCCAGCTCGGTCAGCGGCAAGCCGCGCCTCGCACCCGACGCCGACGACGCCGACCGCGACGAGGACTACGACGACGAGGGCGTCTCAGGCGAAGGCAGCGACGTCCACGGCCCGACGATCGAGGACCTCGCACCGACCGCCGACGAGCTCGCCGAGCTCGAAGCGCTCGAGGCCGCCGACTCCGAAGAGATCGTCGACGTCAGCGACTCCGAGCAGATGGAGGAGCAGGCGGAGGACCCCAACGCCGCCAAGCGCTTCTGGTTCGAGCACGCCACGGGCGCCGGCAAGACGGTCGCCGCCATGGGCTTCGTCGATGCCTGCCGCCTCGGCGGCGTGCTGATCCTCACCCACCGCCGCAACCTCGTCGAGCAGTTCATCGACGAGATCAAGACGCGCGGCTACAAGGACCGCCTCTCGCCGCCGCTGCTCAAGGGCGAGGACCCGGTCTCCGAGCGGGGCACGCTCGGCCCGGTCACCGTCGAGACCTACCAGTGGTTCGTGCGCCACGCCGGCGAGATCTCGTCGGCCTACACCGTCGTGATCTGCGACGAGGCCCATACGGCCCTCGGTGAGAAGACGTCGGCCGCGATCCGCGAGTGGACGGGCCCGATCTTCATCGGCATGACTGCGACCGGCGCGCTGATCGCCCGCCACGTCGCCGACCTCTTCCCCACGCAGACCTCGCGCTTCGATCTCGCGCAGGCTGCGCGCCGTGGCGTGATCGCGCCGCTGCGCTGCATCCGCATCCCCCCTGGCGTGGGCGTGCGCACGATCGCCAAGGTGCCGTTGCGCCGCGGCGAGGTCGACATGGAGTTCGACCAGGAGATGCTGGCCGAGGTGCTCGACCAGCTGCCGTTCAACCTGGCCGCCGCCGACCTCTACAAGACGCGTTTCGGCGGCATGCCGGGCGTCGTCTACGCCGCGGGCGTCAAACACGCCTACAACCTCGCCGACGCGTTCAACGAGTTCGGCATCAAGGCCAAGGCCGTCTCCGGCGAGACGCCCAAGCGCGAGCTCTCGCGCACGCTCGCCGACTACGAGACCGGCAAGATCGACGTGCTGATCAACGCCCAGCTGCTCGCCGAGGGCTGGAACTCGCCCCGCGCCACCGTCTGCCTCCACCTCGCGCCGACCGCCTCCAAGCGCATCTACCAGCAGCGCGTGGGCCGCGTGACGCGCCGCGAGCCGGGCAAGGAAGCCGGCCTCGTCGTCGACTTCGTCCACCCCGGCACCAAGCACGACGACCCGGTCGTCACGCTGCACTCGCTGCTTGACCGCGACGTGTACCGCGGCGGCGCGATCGTCGTCGGCCCGGTGCGCCGCGGCCGCGGACGCAAGGTGCGCGTCGAGCGACGCGTGCTGCCAGTCGCCTCGGATCTCACCGTCCGCCACGACGTGTTCAAGCGCGAGCTGTGGCGCATCGCCGTCGAGTTCCTCGACTACGGCGAGCAGGTCCAGTGGGCTGCGCTCGCCGGCGCGTCGGTCAGCGCCGCCAACTGGCGCAAAGCCCGCGCAATGCTCCACTTCGACCGCGGCGGCGAGCTCAAGCGCGCGTTCCTGGTCACCGCGATCAAGCGCAACCCGAGCGCCCAGGTCAAGCTCAAGGCCATCCAAGACATCGCCGCGCTGCGCGACCCCGAGGCCTTCGCCGACGCCGTCGACGAGGTCGTCGGCTGGCCCAAGAACGACCGCCGCGACGCCGTGCGCGTGCTGCTGCAGTCGATCGCCGACAAGCCCGTCGGTCGCCGCGACCAGGCGACCGCCTGGATCTGGCAGCTCGCCGAGGCCACGGCCGACGAGCACGAGGAGTACGCGACCCAGCGCTGGAAGGAAGGCAAGCGCCTCCTCGGCCTGCTGGTGAACTCCGCTGGTCCCGCCCACGGCCGCAACGCCCGCCGTCTTGTCCAGGCGACCCGCGAGCAGGACCGCCGTCTGCAGGCCGCCATGCTCGCCGCGGCGCGTCCGCACACGCCCGAGGCCCAGCAGGTCGTGACCGGTGCCCGCACGCGCCTGGCGCGGAAGCCCGGCGCCCTTGCCCGCGAGCTGCTGCGCAACATCCCCAAGGCCGGCAGCCAGCCGTCGCAGAAGGGCAAGGCGAACGGCGCCGACACCGCGGACGCCAAGGCAACAGCCACCGCCGCAGGCGCCACGGTCGACGCGACGACCGACGCCACACTCGAGACCGCCGACGGCGCGGAGACCACCGAGCCGACGAAGCCCAGCGAGCCGGTCGAGTACGAGGCCTACACCTTCGAGGGCGAAGCAGCCGAGCACGCTGCAGAGCGCGCCAACAAGAAGTCGCGCCGCAGCCGCAGCCGTCGTCGCAAGAAGAAGCCCGGCGCAGGTGGCGAGAACGGCCAGGGGCAGAACGGCGAGAAGGCCGCCTCGGCCGCTGCTGCCAAGGGCGAGGCGTCGACCGACGGCGCCGCTGCTACCGCCGACGGCGCCGAGGGCACCTCGACGCGTCGCCGCCGCAACCGCGGGCGCAGCCGCAACAAGGCAAACGCCGCAGCCAACGGCAACGCCGAGCACGAGCCGACCGCCGAGGCAAAGGCTGAGAACGGCGCAACCGCCGAGGCGAAAGCCGCGACGAGCGGCTCTCCCGACGGCGATCAAGGCGGCGATGCTGCCGCACCGAAGCCCGCGCGGTCTCGCAGCCGCTCGCGCAAGGCCGCTACCAGCACGCCCGACGCCGCCACCGCAACGAGCGCGATTGCCGACGCCGTTGCCGCGCTGGCCGGGAG
>JAEZDB010000240.1 GCA_023429855.1 Actinomycetes bacterium | reverse complement strand
TTCGTGTGCCGGGGGAGGGCGGCACCGCCGCTGACCGCGGCGGCGACGCGGGACGCCTGACCTGATCCCTTCGCGCAGCCGGCGTCAGGCCGCCCGCCGCGGGCGTTCCGGCTCCCACTCACGCCAGTGGACCATGTCCTCGGACCAGTCGCGCGCAAGCAGTCCGAAGATGTGCAGGTCGTCGGGGGCGCCGTCGATCCAGCGGTGCTCGGGAAGGATGCCGTGCCGGCGGATCCCGAGCCGCTCGCACGTCGCCAAGGCTGCCGTATTGCTGCCCTTGACCTGCGCGTAGACCTTGTTGAGCCGCTGCGCGCGAAACGCGAAGCGCGAGAGCAGCACGTACGTGTCGATGCCGATCCCGTTGCCCCGCGCGTCGGGGCTCGTGATGGTCACGCCGATCTCGGCGATCGAATTGAACCGGTCGACGCCGTAGAGGCCGGCGATGCCGAGGATCTCGCTCGCGGGGTCGTCGGCCCGAGCGATGGCGAACTCGTGGTCGTGCTCCCCGCCGCTGAGCGGAGCTGCGTGCCCTTGCTCCAGACGGGACCGCACGGCCGGCAGCGCCAGCGGAAACGGCGGGTCGGGCTGGGCGGCGGCAGCGATCAGCAGGTCGGCGCCGAGGCCAGCGAGGTGGTCGAGGTCGGCCGGCGCAATGGCTCGCAATCGGGCCTTGTTCAGCGTGAGCATTACGCGGCCTCCAGGACGGCTTGACCGGTGCGGACGACGGAGTACTTCGGCACGAGCCGGACCGGACGGTACGAGGTCTTCGCCTTGCGCAGGCCGGGCAGCCCGTCGTCTTGTTGCACATTGAACTCTGTGCCTGCGCCGAGTTCTCGGACGCCCGCCCGGGCGACCTGCTGACGCAGATAGGGGGTGAGCCCGGCGATCGTCGGATCGGTCTTCATCACGAGCCCCATCCAGGTGCCGTTCCACATCGAAGTCACGACTGACGCTGCGACCGGTTCGCCGTCGAGGAGCACGCCGAAGAGGCGGAGCTCCGCCGCCGACGGCTCGTCGGCCCAGCGGAGGATCCCGCGCCACTCCCGACGGACCGCGGCGCTGATCCCGGCCGGGCTCGAGAACTTGCGATCGATCCAGCGCCGGGTCGCGGCCGCGAGGTGGGCTTGTGCCCACGGCTCGTTGAGGTCGCCTTGTCGGAGTTCCAGGCGTTCGCCGTACTTGCGCTGCAGTCGCCGGACCTCGCGACGCTTGGCGCTGAACTCGGGACCATCGAGCGACGCGAGCGCGTCCATGGAGAGGATGTAGTCGGCCATGTCGCGGTCCGCGGCGAGGCTGGTTCCGGCCATTGCGGCCGCCGGTACCAACGCCTCCGCGGTCGGCTCCGACATCAGCCGCACGTCGTAGGTCCGCAGGAGTGCTGCGAGTTGCGCCACGACGGGTTGCGACGTCCGCGCACCCGGCAGTGCGATCACGGTCACGTGGCGCGGTGCGTCGGCAAGATCGACGACGACGAACCCGCCGATGCGCGAGAGCGAGAACGCTGGGTCGCCGTACCAGAGCGCCATCGTGTGAAACGACAGCTCGGCCGAGGGCGGATGATGCAACCGCACGGCGTCGACGATGCGGCTCCAGGCGTCGCGGGAGGCGGTCGCCGTGGCCGGGTGCTCCGGCAGGTGCGAGAGCGCGGCGTACGACGCGAACGGCGCGTCGTCGTGCAAGGCGCGAGGCAGAGAGATCGAGGGATATGCGTGCGCAGTCCCCTGCGGCTTGGGGGTCGATGCCATCGGGGTCGTCCTGTTCTGGTCTGGGGTGTGCGGGCACGCCAGAGCGCCGCCGGCCGCAGCCGGCGAGCAGCATCCAGCCTGCCGCGAAGCGGCGGGCGGGCGTGCAGTTGATGTCCGCACGGCCCCTGCGCCGGCCTGGCCTTCCGGCAGCTGGCGGGGGCGATGCGAACACCTGGAACGTATGCCGCTGCGGCCGGTTTCACACGTCAACCTTGAGCCGCCAACCTTGAGCCGCGAACGTTCGTCGCAGGGGTCGATCGACCCCGTGCGACGGGCGATTTCGCAGCTGCCGAAGGCGTCTCAGGCGCGGTGCGTGTGCCCGGTCCACGCGCCCGCAGACCAATAGCGCAAGGTCCCCGGCGACACCGGATCTGGATACCACCCGTCGGGATGAAACGCCGCGTGCGCCGCCGAAGCCGACGCCGTGTGCGTGGCCTGAGCGTCGCCGCCGCGGGCCACGTCGGGAAGCCAATACGGCATGGGATCGGCCACGACGACCCGCGTTCCGAGGACGCGGTCGACGAGCCGACGGCGTTGGTCATCGACCAAGGCTGCGATGCCGTCGGCCAGCGCGAGCAGAATGCCGATCAGGACCAGCGAGAGCGCCCCCACCAGAAACGGCCACGCAGCCTCGCGAGCGAAGGCCTTGCCGTAGGTGATCGGCAGCCCCGACTCGTCGACGACCCGCATTCCGGTGACCTGTTTCGACAGCGACTGGCCGTTGTGACGGCCGGCGCGCGCAAGGAACCCCGCCAAGACGGCGCGCACGATGCCTGCGAGGAGGAGCACGACGAGCGCCTCCACGATCCCGTAGGTGGTTCCGCTCAGCAGCACCGGGATCACGACGAGTGCGTACCCGCCGATGGCAAGCACGACGCGAACGGCGAGGCGCAGCCAGGGCGAAGCGAGTGGCGGTGCGGTTTGTGCGACGGGCGGAGACGTCATCGTGGGCCACCGATCGGCGGAGCGGTTGGAGGTGGCATCGCCGACAAGGTGCTTGCGGCCGGCTCCGGCCGCTGGGGGCCCGGGGCGGTGCCGTGCTCGATGAGCACCTCGGTCTGCGACCAAATGTCGACGAGACGGCGTTTACGTTCGTCGAACAGCGGCCAGACGGCGTCGATGAGGGTGCCGATCATCAGCGGCAGCGCGAGGAGCGTCGGAAAGAACACTTCGCGGCGCAGCGCGGTTCCCCAGCCCACCGGTGCGCCGTCGACCCGAACCAGCCTGACGTCGACGAGCTGACGACCAAGCGTTTGCCCGTTGCGGGGGCCGCAGCGGACGGTGAGCGCAGCGATGATGGCCAGACCGACCGCGTACGCGAGCATCGTGAACCCGAACCAGGCGACGAACGCGCCGATCCCGGCGGCGGTGAGGGCGTCCTCCGAGCAGTCGTAAGCGCCGTAGTCGTCGTAGCCGCAGCTCTCGACGCCGCTGGCCAAGAGACCGGCAGATGCGAACGCCGCGATGACGAAGAACACGAAGTACACGGGCGTGAGCATGAGCCCGTCGAGGAATCGCGAGAGCAGGCGGGCACCGCGCGATCCCAAGGGGCGTCCACCGGGCGGGCCGAACTGACCGGCAGCGGTCGGTGCTGGCGGCGCGAAACCGGGTGGCGGTGGCGGCGGCGATCCGAACGTGGCGCCAAGTGCGGGCCCGCCGGGCGGCGGGGGAGGCGGTGGCGGAAATCCGGCGCCGACCTGCAGCGCGGGCGGCGCGGCGGCCACCGGCGGCAAGCCTGCCGTGGTCGGCACGGCTGCGGGCGCGGGGGTAGGAGCTGCGCTCAGGTCATCGTCGAACGACACCACCAGGCGTCGGCGCGGCGGCGTGGAATCGGGGTTGCTCATCGGCGCTCTCGGTCGGTGCGGGCAGTCATCGGGTCACGGAGCGGGCGACGCGCCGGGCCAGGCTGCTCAGCTCCGCGTAGGGCGTGCTCGTCGTACCGCTCGCCATCACCGCAAACGACATCCCGCCGAGGTCGAACATCACGTTCGCTCGTCGCGCAAGCCGGCCCTTGTCTTGGTCGTGGACGACATACCGCCACTCGTAGCCCGTCGTGGACCCGATCGGGACCGAGAGGAAGGCGACACGCCGGTACGCCGGTTGGCTGGCCGCATAGGAGTTGTCGAGGAACGCCCGGTTCTGCTGGGCTGTCATGTCGAATCCGCGCAGCGAATCGACGACGATCGAGGCCCCGCCGGTCGGCGCATTGAGCTTGGTGTGGCTGCGGGTCACCGCGCTGCTGCCAGAGTCCTGCACCTCGTCGACGGCCGCGGCCGGCCACGACGGAAGCTCGACGGAGTAGGACGTGACCCCGCCGCTCTGGCTCAGCGGTGTCGCGCCGAGCCCGGTACGGCTCGACGAGGATCCGCTGCCACTCGAGCCGCTTGAATCGCTCGCCGCGCTGGCGGACTCGGGCTCGGCTGGCGCGGGGTCCGGCGGCGTCTCACCGAAATCGATCTTGGGGCCTTCTGCAACCGGTGCATTGCCCGAATCCTGGGTGAGGAGCAGGGTTGCCAGAACGGCGACGGCGACGACAAGGACGACGAAGCCGCCGGCGAGCGCGACCGCCGCGCCCCGGCGACGTGGGG
>JAEZDB010000227.1 GCA_023429855.1 Actinomycetes bacterium | reverse complement strand
GCGCTCCCGCCGATGTGGCTGCCGGGCTGCGGGGTCGCCGCGGCAGCAGCGCCGGCTGCGCCGGCGCTGACCAGCAGGCTTCGGCGGCTCAGACGGGACACGGCCATGAAACATAGGGATGCAGGGGCAGACCCGCGTAGAGTGCTGGGGAAGATGGACGACCTCTACCGCGAGAACATCCTCGAGCACTACAAGCGCCCCCGGAACTGGCAAGTGCTGGATCCGGCTGATCTGCAGGCCGAAGACAAGAACCCGTCGTGCGGCGACCACTTCCTGGTCACGATCCGTACCGGCGACGACGGCAAAGTCACCGAGGTCGGCTTCGACGGCAACGGCTGCGCCATCAGCACCGCGGCGGCCTCGATGGCGAGCGAGGAGATCATCGGGATGCCGGTCGACGAGCTGATGAAGCTCGACAAGGACTTCATCCTCGAGCTGCTCGGCATCGAGATCTCGGCGACCCGCATCAAGTGCGCGCTGCTCTCGCTGAAGGTCATCAAGTCTGCCGCGCTGGGCGGCAAGCTCGTCGACTGGGAAGACGACGTGCCCGAGTCGGCAGCGCCCGCCAGCGGCCCCGGCGGCGCCTCCTTCTAGGCGCCGCCTTCTTCTAAACGCCGCCTCGCGCGGAGGTTCGAGGAGACCGCGGGCACGAGCGCAGCGCCCGGCCCGCCGACGTCAGCGTGCCCGCGGCGTCGACATCGGCATGATGCCGGGGTCGGCTTCAGCGACCCAGGACAGGCATGACCAAGACCAACGCGGGCAACTTCTTCGAGGACTTCACCGTCGGC
This sequence comes from Actinomycetes bacterium, assembly GCA_023429855.1. GTDB lineage: Bacteria > Actinomycetota > Thermoleophilia > Solirubrobacterales > Solirubrobacteraceae > JAGIBJ01. The sequence continues at coordinate 4,687 of JAEZDB010000227.1, read as the reverse complement.
CAGGTGATCGAGCACGCGACCCCGCGCACCGTCACCGAAGGCGACCGGGCGGTGTACGGCTCGCTCTACCCGACCCGCTTCGCGCTGCCCTCGTCGGCCGCGTTCGCCGCGGCGTCCGGTCTGGAGCAGTGGCCGGTCGAAGAGCTGATCGGCTTCCACGTTGCGTTCGGCAAGACCGTCCCCGACGTCTCTCTCAACGCGGTGGCCAACCTCGGGTACGCCGAGCTGCGCTTCCACCAGCCGGTCGTCCCCGGCGACACGCTGCGCACGTCGTCGGAGGTCATCGGCCTCAAGGAGAACTCCAGCGGGAAGAACGGCGTCGTCTACGTGCGCTCCACAGCCGTGAACCAGCGCGGCGAAGTGGCGATCGACTGGGCCCGGTGGGTCATGGTCCACAAGCGCGACCAGTCGCTGCCGGCACCCGAGACCGTGCTGCCCGAGCTGGCGAAGGTCGTCGCGCCCGAAGACCTGATCATCCCGGCCGGTCTCGACTTCACGAACTACGACTTCAGCGCGGCGGGCGAGCCCCACACCTGGGGCGACTACGAGGTCGGCGAGAAGATCGACCACGTCGACGGCGTCACGCTCACCGAGTCCGAGCACCAGCAGGCCACGCGCCTCTGGCAGAACACCGCGAAGGTGCACTTCAACAAGGAGGCGCGCCCCGACGGCAACCAGCTCGTCTACGGCGGCCACATCATCTCGCTCGCCCGCGCGCTCTCGTTCAACGGCCTCGCCAACGCCCAGCTGATCGCCGCGATCAACGCCGGCGCCCATACCTCACCGGCGTTTGCGGGCGACACGATCTACGCCTGGTCCGAGGTGCTCGACAAGGCCGAGACGAGCGCTCCGGGCGTCGGCGCGCTGCGTCTGCGCCTCGTCGCCACGAAGGGCCGCGACGAGTCGACGACCCTCAAGGGCGATGACGGTAAGTACGCCGAGGGCGTGCTGCTCGACCTCGACTACTGGGCGCTCATCCCGCGCTAGCCGCCGGCCTGCCCGTGTCGGGCGCCCGCACTGCCGCAGCACCCGCACCGCCGCACGGACCGTGGTCCCCTGTCGTCTGACGGCAGTGGACCACGGTCCGTTTACGTTTCGGTTCTTGGCACCGGCTAGCTTCGGTGCCGATGACCGCGCAGCAGTACGACGTGATCGTGATCGGTACCGGCCCCGCTGGTGAGGTCATCGCTGGGAGGCTCGCCAAGGCGGGCCTCGACGTGGTCGTCGTCGAGGACCGGCTGGTCGCGGGCGAGTGCTCGTTCTACGCGTGCATGCCGTCGAAGGCGCTGCTGCGCCCTGGCCACCTGCTGGCCGAGGCCCGGCGCGTCCCTGGCACGCGCGAAGCCGTCACGGGGGAACTCGATGTCCAGGCGGTGCTGGCCCGCCGCGACGAGGTCATCCACGACCTCGACGACTCGGCGCAGACGCCGTGGCTCGATCACATGGGGATCGACCTCGTCCGCGGCCGCGGGCGGCTGACCGGCGAACGCACGGTGGCCGTCAGCGACGCGGACGGGAACGACGTCGCTGAGCTCGAAGCAGGCACCGCGGTGGTGCTCGCCACGGGTACGGCGCCGTCGATCCCGCCCGTTCCGGGACTGCAGGAGGCGAAGCCGTGGACGAACCGCGAGGCGACGACGGCCAGCTACCCGCTGCCGGCGCGCGTCGCGATCATCGGCACGGGCCCGGTCGGCTCCGAGCTCTCCGACGCCTACTCCGCGCTCGGCGTGCAGGTGACGCTGATCGGCGACGCCGACCGCCTGCTGCCGCGCGAGGAGCCGTTCGCGGGCGAGCAGGTGGCGGGCGTGCTGCGCGAGCGCGGCGTCGACCTGCGGCTGAGCGCGAAGCTGACCAAGGTCGAGCGGGCTGAGGCCGGCGGCCCGGCGACCCTCCACGTGCAGGCCGCTGGTGGGGGAGAGAGCACGGTCGAGGTCGACGAGATCATCGTCGCTGCCGGCCGCACGCCGACGACCGGCAACCTCGGGCTCGACACGGTCGGGATCGCCCCGAACGCCCATGGCTTCATCGACGTCGACCGCCGTCTGCAGGTCGGCGAACTCGACTGGCTCTACGCGGTCGGCGACGTCAACGGCCGCGACCTCCTCACGCACCAAGGCAAGTATCAGGCCCACATCGCCGCCCAGGTGATCCTCGGCGCCAAGGACGCCGTCCTGCGCGACGGGCCGCCGCCGGTGCGCGTCACCTTCACCGAGCCTGAGGTGGCTGGCGTCGGGCACACGGAGGCCAGCGCCGCCGAGGCCGGTCTCGACGTGCGCATCGTCGAGGTGTCGACCGACGGCAACGCCGGCGCGTCCTTCATCGGCAAGGGCGCGCCGGGCACGTGCCGCCTGCTCGTCGACGAGTCGCGCGGCGTGATCGTCGGCGCGACGTTCACCGGCGTCGAGATCGGCGAGCAGATCCACGCGGCGACGATCGCCATCGCGAGTGCGACCCCGATCGAGCAGCTGTGGCACGCCGTGCCGGCCTTCCCGAGCCGCAGCGAGATCTGGCTGCGGCTGCTCGAGGCCTACGACGGCTGGTAGTCCTGCATGCCCGCGGTCCCGCGGCGGGCCTCGGTAACGTGCGGCCCATGAGCGAGCGCGCCGAGGTCGGTCCGGTTTCCGAGATTCCGTCGGGCGGCCGACGCCGGCTGGAGGTCGACGGCATCGACATCCTCGTCGTGAACTGCGACGGCGAGCTCCTCGCGATGGAAGACATGTGCTCCCACGACGGCGCGCCGCTCGACGACGGCCCAGTCGACTGCGCCGCTGGCACGATCGAATGTCCACGCCACGGCTCGCTCTTCGACCTGCGGACCGGCAAGCCGAAGACGCTCCCGGCCTACATGCCCGTCGAGACCTTTCCGGTCGAGATCGCAGACGGCATCGCCTACGTGCTGGTCGACTAGAAAGGGTTGCGCAGCCGCCGGGCGACCACCCGGCCGGGCGCCTCAGCGCCAAGCCGAGCCTTCCGTGACGAGAGCACACAGGGGATTCCCTCTCCGACCGCTACCATCGGAGATGAGTTTCAAGGGGCGCAGGCCGGGAATCCCCGCGCCGGCGGCCCATGTCAGCCACCGTGGAGAACCCGACTCGCATGTCAACACCTGAGGTGATCGCCGAGCAGGAGTCCCTCCAGTCGCTCAACGCCGACTACACCGAGAAGTACGGCTTCCACGACGCGGAGAACTACCTGTACAAGGCCCCGAAGGGCCTGACTCGCGAGCTGGTCGCGAAGATCTCGGAGATGAAGAACGAGCCCGAGTGGATGCTCGAGTTCCGCCTCAAGTCCTACGACTACTTCATCGAGCGCGAGCAGCCCACGTGGGGCAGCCCGATGCTGGCTGAGGTCGACTACGACGACATCCACTACTTCGTGCGCGCCTCCGACCGCGCCGAGCGCTCGTGGGACGACGTCCCCGACGACGTCAAGAACACGTTCGACCGTCTGGGCATCCCCGAGGCGGAGCGCAAGTTCCTCGCCGGCGTCGGCGCCCAGTACGAGTCCGAGGTGGTCTACCACCAGGTCAACGAAGAGCTCGAGAAGCAGGGCGTGATCTTCACCGACATGGACACCGCGCTGCGCGAGCACCCGGACCTGGTGAAGGAGTACTTCGGCACGATCATCCCGCCGAACGACAACAAGCTCGCCGCGCTCAACAGCGCCGTGTGGTCGGGTGGGTCGTTCGTCTACGTGCCGCCGGGCGTCCACGTCGAGATGCCGCTCCAGGCCTACTTCCGGATCAACACGGAGTCGATGGGCCAGTTCGAGCGCACGTTCATCCTCGCCGACGAGGGCTCCTACGTGCACTACGTCGAGGGCTGCACCGCTCCGACGTGGTCGGCTGATTCGCTGCACTCCGCGGTGGTCGAGCTGCTCGCGAAGCCGGGTGCGCGCATCCGCTACACGACCGTCCAGAACTGGTCCAACAACGTCTTCAACCTCGTCACGAAGCGTGGCGTCGCCGAGACCGACGCCACCGTCGAGTGGGTCGACTGCAACTTGGGCAGCAAGCTCACGATGAAGTACCCGGCGGTCTACCTGACCGGCGAGCGCGCCCACGGCGAGATCCTCTCGATCGCCTTCGCTGGCACCGGCCAGCACCAGGACGCGGGCGCGAAGATCGTGCACGCCGCTCCCAACACGACGAGCAACATCTTCGCCAAGTCGATCTCCAAGGACGGCGGCCGGTCCTCGTACCGCGGCCTGCTCGAGATCGCTCCCGGCGCCCACGGCTCCAAGAGCAAGGTCGTCTGCGACGCCCTCCTGCTCGACGAGGAGTCCCGCTCCGACACCTACCCGACGATCCGTATCGGCGAGGACGACGTCGACGTCGGCCACGAGGCGACCGTCTCCAAGGTCGGCGAAGAGCAGCTCTTCTACCTGCAGTCCCACGGGCTCGGTGAAGAGGAGGCGTCCAAGATGATCGTCAACGGCTTCATCGAGCCGATCGTCAAAGAGCTCCCGATGGAATACGCCGTCGAGATGAACCGGCTCATTGAGCTGCAGATGGAAGGATCGATCGGTTGACCCAGGTCACGCCCGCCCCGTCGGTGTTCCTCACCGACCGACGCGCTGCCGCCATCGAGCGCGCCCGCGGCCTCGAACTGCCGACGTTCCGCAAGAAGCTCGGCTGGGAGTTCACCTCCCTCGAGAAGCTCGACCTGTCGCTGCCGGCCGCCACGGC
>JAEZDB010000143.1 GCA_023429855.1 Actinomycetes bacterium | reverse complement strand
TCCCACTGGCGTGAGCCGGGCACGGTGTCGGGCCGGCAGCGCCGGCACGCCCGGAACCCCGCAGCGACGGCGGCGGCCGCCGAGCCGTAGAACCGGACGTTCTGCGCCTTCGGGGTCTGCGCCGGGCAGATCGGTCGGCAGTAGATGCCCGTCGTGCGGACGCCGGTGAAGAACCGGCCGTCGAACCGGGGATCACGGCTCGAGACGGCGCGGTAACAGGTGTCGAAGTCCGGCAGCACGCGTTCAGTGTCGCCGACGACGCCGCGAACACCTAGCGGAAATCGGACCTCGCCGTCCGTGTGAACACAGGCGGGGTCAGGCGAGTTGTTCGCGGGCGAGGGCGGCGCCTCGGCCGAGGGCCGCGAGCTTGTTGCGCGCCACGTCGCGCGGCATCGGGGCCAGCCCGCAGTTCGTCGACGGGATGATGTTCTCGGGCGCCGCGTACTCGAGCACCTCGGAGAGCGTGTCCACGATCTGCTCGGGCGACTCGATCTCCTCGCTGGCGACGTCGATCACGCCGACCATGAGATCCTTGCCGCGCAGCAGCTCGATGATCTCCTTCGGCACGTGCGAGTGGTACCGCTCGAAGCTGACCTGGTCGATCGAGCTCGCCGACAGCGCCGGGAACACCTGCTCGTACTGACGCCACTGGTCACCGAGCGTCAGCTTCCAGTCGTCGTTGGCCTTGATGCCGTAGCCGTAACAGATGTGGACGGCGGTCGTGCAGCTCAAGCCCTTCGACGCGCGCTCCAGCGCCGCGACACCCCAGTCGGCCGCGTCCTTCATGTAGACGTTGAACGCCGGTTCGTCGAACTGCACGACGTCGACGCCGTCGGCCTCGAGCGCGCGCGCCTCCTCGTTGAGCAGGTCGGCGAACGCCATCGCCATCTCGACGCGGTCGCCGTAGTGACGGTCGGCCACGGTGTCGACGATGGTCATCGGACCCGGCAGCGTGAACTTGATCCGCTTGTCCGTGTGCGCCCGCAGCAGCCGCGCCTCGGGCTGGTGGACCCGGCCGCGCAGCGTCAGCGCGCCCACGACCTGCGGTACCTGCGCCTCGTAGCGGTTGTCACGAATGCCCATCGTGACCTTGTTCTCGTGGTCGATGCCCTCGACCTGCTCCAGGAAGCCGTGCACGAAGTGCTGGCGCGACTGCTCGCCGTCGCCGATCACGTCGAGCCCGGCGTCCTCCTGCTCCTTGATCCAGAGCAGCGTCGCGTCGGCCTTGGCCTGCGCGAGCTCGTCACCCTCGGCCATCCACTTCGGCCACAGCTTGTTGGTCTCGGACAGCCACGCGGGCTTGGGCAGGCTGCCCGCGATCGTCGCGGGAAAGAGCGGACGGCTCACGCGCCGGCCTCCAGGGACTCGAGGGCGGCGGCACGCTGTGCCGATCGGGCCGCGGAACGGGCGTCGCGCAGGTTCTCGGCGACGAGGAAGGCGAGCTCGAGGGACTGCTCCCGGTTCAGGCGCGGGTCGCACGCGGTCTCGTAGCGCTGACCCAGGTGCTCGTCCATCACACCGATCGAGCCGCCGGTGCACTCGGTGACGTCGTCGCCGGTGAGCTCCATGTGGAGGCCGCCGGGGTAGCTGCCGAGTGCGCGGTGGACCTCGAAGAAGCCCTGGACCTCGTCCATCACGTCGTCGAAGCGGCGGGTCTTCTGTCCACCGGAGGCCTCGATCGTGTTGCCGTGCATGGGGTCGCAGATCCACGCGACCTGCGCGCCGCTCGCCTCGACCTTCTCGACGACGGCGCCCAGGCCGTCGCGGATCTTGCCGGCGCCGAAGCGCGTGATGAACGAGAGCCGTCCCGGCACGTTGTCCGGGTTGAGCTTCTCGAACAGCGCGATCGCCTGCTCGGGCGTCGTCGTGGGGCCGAGCTTCACACCGATGGGGTTGCGCACCTGAGAGGCGAACTCGACGTGCGCGCCGTCGAGGTCGCGCGTGCGCTCCCCGATCCACAGGAAGTGGCCCGACGTGTCGTAGGGCAGCTGCGTGCGCGAGTCGGTGCGGGTCAGTGCGAGCTCGTAGTCGAGCAGCAGCGCCTCGTGCCCGCTGTAGAGCTCGACCCGGCGGAACTCCTCGGGGTCCGCGCCGCAGGCGTGCATGAAGGCGAGCGCGCGATCGATCTCGGACGCGAGCTGCTCGTACCGCGCACCCGCGGGCGAGTCGCGGACGAAGTCCTGGTTCCACTCGTGGACCCGGCGCAGGTCGGCGTAGCCGCCCTGCGTGAACGCCCGCACGAGGTTGAGCGTCGCCGACGCCGTGTTGTACGCGCGCACGAGCCGCTGAGGGTCGGGGATGCGCGAGGCCTCGGTGAAGGCGAGGTCGTTCACGGCGTCGCCGCGGTAGGACGGCAGCGACACACCGTCGACCGTCTCGATGTCGTTGGAGCGCGGCTTGCCGAACTGACCGGCGATGCGCGCGACCTTCACGACCGGCACGCTCGCGCCGTACGTGAGCACGACCGACATCTGGAGCAGCGTCTTGAGCTTGGCGCGGATCGCGTCGGCGCGCGCCTCGGCGAAGGTCTCGGCGCAGTCCCCGCCCTGGAGGACGAACGCCTCGCCCCGGGCGACGGCACCGAGCTGAGAGGTCAGGTCGTCGCACTCCCCCGCGAACACCAACGGAGGCAGCACAGAGAGCTGCTCGGTCGCCGCGGCCAGCGCCGCGGGGTCGGGCCAGTTCGGCTGCTGCTTGGCGGCCCGGCCGCCGAGATCGACGAGCGGGGGGCCGGCAGGAGAGAGGGACACGGGGAGAGCGTAACGGCGGGCTCAGCCGAAGAAGACCGACACCTCGTCGTAGAGCGAGCGCGGGACCGTCCGGGTCCGGCCGGCGATGTCGGCGATCGGCACGCGGACGATGTCGCTCCCGCGCAGCGCCACCATCGTCCCCCAGTCGCCCTCGGCCGCCGCGAGCACGACGTTGAGGCCGAAGCGCGTCGCCAGCACGCGGTCGTAGGCCGTCGGCGTGCCGCCGCGCTGGACGTAGCCCAGGGTCGTGGTGCGCACCTCGTAGCCGCACTCGGCCTCGAGCTGGGCGGCGATCGCGGAACCGACGCCGCCGTACCGCGGGCGGCCGAGCTCGTCGTGCCGCTC
>JAEZDB010000110.1 GCA_023429855.1 Actinomycetes bacterium | reverse complement strand
TCGCCGCCCGCTGCGCGGCGACCCGCTCGGCGCGGCGACGGCGCCCCGGCACCGGGATCGCCCACGCGTTGATCCGGTGCTTGGCGAACCCGATCAGCGCGGGGAGGAGGGTGAGCGACGCGATCATCACGATCAGGACGCTCGAGCTGGCGGCGAATGCGACGCCGACGAGGTACGGCAGCCCCATCAGCAGCAGACCGAGCATCGCGATGACCACGGTGCCGCCTGCGACAAGCACGGAGCGGCCGGCGGTCGCGAGCGACAGGGCCGCGGCATCCTCGACGCTGAGCCCGGCCTTGAGGCTCGACCGGTAGCGCGTGAGGATCAGCAGGGCGTAGTCGATGCCCACGCCGATGCCGACCATCACCGCAACCGACTCCGCCCAGTCGGGCACGTCCATGAAGGTGGCCATCGCCCCGACGAGCGCGGCGCCGGTCCCGATGCCGAACAGCGCAGTGGCGAGCGGCAGCCCGGCGGCGATCACCGTGCCGAAGGTGAGCAGCAAGATGAGCAGCGCCACCGTGAGGCCGACGCCCTCCGACGAGGTCGAGCCCTGCTGGGACTGCTGCATCACGAAGCCGCCGTAGGTCACCTTGGTGTCGGCGGTCGAGGCTGCCTCGGCCGCGGCGACGAGCTCGGGCCCGACCGCGAGCGCCACGGTCGCCGGCCGGTGCTCGACCGGAACCTCGACCAGGCCGGTCTTCCCGTCGCGCGAGATGCGGGCCGCCGCGAGCTTGCCGGTGCCGATCTCGGCGATCGCGTCGAGCTTGTCGAGCTGCTGCTGGATGTGGCGCTGTACCGCGGGCGACGTTGCGCCCGCCTCCGCGCGCCACGTCACGAGCAGCGTGTCGGCAGAGAGGTTCGGAAACGACTTGGCGATCGTCGCGTCGACGGCCTTGGAGTCGCTGCCCGGCGTCGAGTAGTCGACCGACCAGTCGCCCGCGATCGACGGACCGCCCACCACTGCGGCAAGGAGGAGCAGGACCCACGTGACGAGCACGGTGCGGCGGCGACGGACCGCGAAGCGGCCCAGCCGGGCGAGAAACGGCTCGGGCGGCGCGTCGGCTGATGGGTGGTCGAGGTCAGAGGTCGGCATGCCGGGACTCCGGTGGCAAATGGATGGGCTGCGCTCCGCAGTGCACCGGGTTCGGGTGCAGAGTTTCCGCGGCAACTATTGTTTAGGAAACCTAGCGTTCGATCGTTTCCGCGTCAACGCTGAACTACACTCGTCCTATGGGAGAGCACCTCCACACCCCGTCGTTCGTCGCCTACTACGGCCTGCTGCAGGTCCATTCGCGCACGTTCGAGCTCATCGCACGCGAGCTGGAAGCCCGTACCGGACTGCCCGCCAGCTGGTACGAGGTGATGGCCTGCCTGCAGAGCGAGCCCGACGGCAAGCGCATGAACGAGCTCGCCGACGAGCTGCTCATCTCGCGTGGCGGTGCCACCAAGCTCGTCGCCCGGCTGGAGGCCGCGGAGCTCGTCGAACGCTTCACGCCCCGGTCTGACCGCCGTGCCACCTACGCCAAGCTCACGGCAAAAGGCGAGCAGGCGGTGCTCGAGGCGCACCCCGTGCAGCTCGAGCTCACCGAGCAGTACTTCGGCCGCTTCCTCGACCGCGCTGAGCTCGCGCAGCTGGTGGGGATCTCCAGCAAGGTGCTGGGCGGCCTCGGCGCCGACTGCGCCTGGCTCGATGCCGTGACCGAGGGCATGGGCGACCTCTTTCCCGCGGGCATCCCGGGCGCCGCGGCAAACCGAGCGTAGACCGAGCGCTAGTGCAGCCGGCGCCGATCGCCCCCGCGGCGGTCGCCATCGGTGGCGGGGTTGTTCTCCGGCAAGAGCTCCTGCGCCAGGCGGCTGAGGTCGTCGTGGCGCTGCTCGATCAATAGCTCCGCGTTGCGGCGCAGCGCGGCGAGGTTGCGTGGGCTGGCGTCGTCCATCTGCTCGGTGCAGCCCGTGAGCGGGATCTGGAAGCGGTGGTTGCGCTCGCCGAGCATCCGGTCGAGCTGCTCCTGCACGATCGACGAGGACGCGTCGAAGAACATGTCGATCATCGGCCGGGCCCAGCGCACCGCGCCCCACGACGATGCCTCTTCCCACCGCAGGCGCTTGTTGAGCGCGCCGGTGCCGAGGCTCACGATCGTGACGGGCTCCTGCGGCCGCATGGTCGCGCCTTCGATCGCGCCGAGCAGCGCCGGGTTGTGGGCCACGATGCCGCCGTCGATCAGGGAGCCCGGCGCGTGCTTGCCGGGCGGCGTGAGGCGCATCGGCTCGAAGTACGTGGGCGCGGCAATCGTCGACCGGGCGACCTGCCAGAGGGCGCGGTCGTAGCCGGGATCCTCCTTGGCCTGCCAGGAGTTGAACCGCACGGGGTGGCGGCGTTCGACGTCGTAGGAGCAGACCATCAGCCCGGTGGTGGCGTCGCGCAGGCGCACCGAGCCGCAGTAGTCGGTGAGGACCTCGTTGAGGACGGCGTCGGAGTAGCGCGGCCGCGAGAAGCCGAAGCGGGTGCGCAGGCTGCGGCCGAGGGTGCGGCGGAAGATCCTCGAGCCCTCGCGTTCGAAGAGACCCGTCACTTCGCTGGCCGTCCACCGGGCGCCGTCTTGGTCGCCGGGCACCGCGAGCGCGCACGCGACCAGGCCGCCGGCAGAGCTGCCGGCGATGAGGTCGAAGAGCTGGTGGGTGGGGTGGCCGGAGAGCCGTTCGAGCTCGGCCAGCACGACGCCGGGGAGCAAGCCGCGGATGCCGCCACCATCGATTGCCAGGACGCGCATCAACCCAGGACGCTACCGGGAGGTCCAGTCGGTGGACGGCTGCTGCGGCGACCGGGCGCGATCATCTGCCGAACTGGGGCCGGTCGACCGGCATTTGGAGGTACGGTTTGGTACCTATGCGCGCGTTCGACGACTCCAGCACCCCGGACCCCGTGGTCTCCACGATCACGTTGCCGGACGGCGGCGAGCGCGTCGTGTGGCGTCATGGCGTCGGTCGCCCGCTCCTCCTCATTCAGGGGCTCAGCGGCACGCACGACCACTGGGGCGATGTGCTCGTCGAGCACTTCCTCAAGGCCGGCCGTTCGCTCGTGTCGATCAACCACCGCGGCGTCTATCGCACCGCGCGCCCGGATCCCGGCTACTCGATCGCCGATCTCGCCGACGACCAGGCTGCCGCGCTCGACGTGCTCGGCGTGACCGAGCCGATCGACGTGTACGGCATCTCGATGGGCGGCATGACCGCGCAGGAGCTCACGCTCCGCCACCCCGAGAAGGTCCGCACGCTCGCGCTCGGCTGCACCACGGCCGGCGGCGCGGCCATGACGCCGCCCTCCAACGACGACATGCAGCTGCTCTTCGGCGCCCAGCAGTCGGGCGACCGCGAGGCGGCGGTGCGCGTGGGCTATGAGGTGAACTTCTCCGAGCCGTTCTGGGCCGACGAGAAGACGTTCAAGCGCTTTGTCGAGCTCACCGATCTCGCGCCCGTCCCGGTGTCGGTGATCCTGGGGCAGCTGCAGGCGATCGGCGGACACAGCACGCTCGACCGGCTCAGTGAGATCAACGTGCCCACCGCCATCCTCCACGGCACGGAGGACCGGATGCTGCCCTACCCGAACCACGCGCCGCTCCACGAGCACATCGCGGGTTCGACGATGGACACGTTTGAGGGCGCCGGCCACCTGCACTTCTGGGAGGACCCCGAGCGCGTGGTCCAGATCGTTCAGGACCTCAGCGCCCGCAGCCACGAGGCCTCACCCTCGACCGTAGCCTGAGGCTTCGCCTCGCGGAGAATCCTGCGCGCGTGCGCGGGTCTCCGCGGGGCCGGTTGCGGTGAACCCGCAGTGGGGTGCGGCAAAACCCGCGGTTTTGCAGGCAATTGCTAAGACCACGCGCAGTCTGACGCAAGAACGTCGCGGTTGCCCGGGGTGACCATGCAGGCATCAACCCGGCCAGCGCGCACGCGTCGCTGGTCGCCTCCACCGAGGGAGCCGGCATGGACACCACGATCGAACAGGGCAAAGCGCCGCGGCTGCCTGCTGGGCGGCGACGGCTCATGCAGCTCGCGGGCTCGTTCACTACCCCGCACCTGCCCGACGACTACCTCGCGCTGCTCGATCCGCGGTGGTCGCACCGCGAGGCGTTCGCCACCGTCGTGCGCGTGATCGAGGAGACGCCGACCGCGCGCACGCTGGTGCTCGCCCCGTCTGAGCCCTGGCCGCCGCACCGCCCCGGCCAGTACATCCGCATCGGCGTGGAGATCAACGGCATCCGGCATTGGCGCGCCTACAGCGTCACGTCGGACCCGCTCCACCCGCTCGGCTACCTCAGCGTCACCGTGCAGCGCATCGAGGGCGGAGCCGTGTCGACCCACCTCGTCGACGGCTGCGCCGCCGGCGACCGGCTCTTCCTCGGCGATGTCGAAGGCGAGTTCTGCCTGCCAAGCACGGTTCCGGGACCCCTGCTGATGTTGACCGGCGGCTGCGGGATCACGCCGGTGCTGGCGATGCTGCGCGAGCTGGAGCGGCGCGGCCACCTGCGCGACGTGGTGCACGTGCACGCGACGCGCACCCGCGAGGACTTCATCTTCGGCGACCGGCTCACCGAGCTCGCCGAGCGCGCGCCCGGCTACGACCTCCGCGTCCACCTGACGCGCTCCGCGGGCAGGCCGCGCCGGCAAGACCTCGACGCGCTCGTGCCTGACTGGAGGGAGCGCACGACGTTCCTCTGCGGGCCGGAGACGATGATGACCGACTTCGAGCGCCACTGGAACGAGTACGGCGACCGCGCGCTCCTCCACATGGAGCAGTACCGCCCGACGGTGGGGCTCGGAGGCGACGCCGCGATCGGCGAAGGCGGCACGGTCGCGTTTCGCGTCAGCGGCCTGGAGGCGGAGTGCGAGCCCGGCGTGTCGATCCTCGTCGCCGGCGAGCGGGCCGGCGCGCAGCTCCCGCACGGGTGCCGGATGGGGATCTGTCACAGCTGCATCGGCCGCCTGCAGAGCGGGCAGGTCCGCGACCTGCGCACCGGGCAGGTCCACGGCGAGGCCGGCCAGGCCGTGCGCACGTGCGTGAACGGGCCGTGCGGCGACATCGAGATCGAGCTCTAGGGGCCACCATGAAGAAGCAGACGCAGCAGTACTCCGGCCCCACCACGGCCGTCCTCCCGGTCACCGTGGCCGGCACCGGTGAGGGCGACCACGGCCCGGGCCACGACCCGGCCGACCCGACGTCCCCCAACCCGCTCCACCGGCTCACGCCCGATGAGATCGCAGAGATCGGGGAGCGCTTCCAGCAGATCCACGACGAGGTCAAGGCCGACCTCGGCGAGCGCGACACAACCTACATCCGCAACCTCGTCACGTTCGAGCGGCGACTCGCCGCGGTGTCGCGGGCCGTGCTCATGGCCTCGCGCTACCCGCCCGCCTGGGCGCTCGGGACCGCGGGACTGTCGGTCGCGAAGATCCTGGAGAACATGGAGCTCGGCCACAACATCCTCCACGGCCAGTGGGACTGGATGAACGACCCCGACATCCACTCGTCGACGTGGGACTGGGACAACGTCTCGACGGCGCCCGGCTGGAAGCACAGCCACAACGTCGTGCACCACACCTACACGAACATCATCGGCAAGGACAAGGACGTCGGCTACGAGGTGATGCGCGTCTCGCCGAAGCAGAAGTGGTACCCGTACTACCTCGCGCAGCCGTTCCTCAACGTCTTCCTCATGGCGTTCTTCGAGTGGGGCGTAGCCTTCCACGACCTCGACTACGAGGCGATCCAAAAGGGCGAGAAGGACCCCAAGGTGCTGAAGGCCGAGCTGAAGGCGATCGGGCGCAAGGCCGGCAAGCAGATGCTCAAGGACTACGTCCTGTTCCCGGCGCTTTCGGGGCGGCACTGGAAGAAGACCCTCGCCGCGAACTTCACCGCCAACGTGGTCCGCAACGTGTGGGCCAACGCGGTGATCTTCTGCGGCCACTTCCCAGACCAGGCCTACACGTTCACTGAGAAGGAGGTCGCCGGGGAGACGCGCGGCGCGTGGTACGTGCGCCAGCTGCTCGGCGCCGTGAACATCGAAGGCGGCGACACGTTCCACCTCATGAGCGGCAACCTGAGCTACCAGATCGAGCACCACCTGTTCCCCGATATGCCGAGCTCGCGCTACAAGGAGATCGCGCCGCGCGTGAAGGAGGTCTGCGAGGAGTTCGGACTGCCCTACAACTCCGGGCCGTTCTTCAAGCAGTGGCTGATGGTGCAGCGCACGATCCTGCGGCTGGCCTTCCCCGGGGGCGGCGAGCCCGAGAAGGCGCCGCCGTACGCCGCTCCGCCGACGGAGCCCGAGGTGGTGCCGACCGTCGAGGGAGCCAACGGGCCGATTCCAGCGTTCCCCTGATCGCGCGTCCGGGCGCGACCGAGCCTTTGGGCGCCTGACCATGCGCGCCGTCACACATCGCGGCGACGTCTACCTAGGCTGACGGGTGCGCGCTCGGCGGCCAGCCTCCCTAGGCGCTGGTCGCTGGGGCGTCTCCTCGATGGTCGAGCAGGCAGCGACACCGACACTCCCTCGCGCGCGGCGCCGTCTGGCGCGTGTCGCCCGGAACTTCACGTTCCCGCTGCGGCTCGACGACTACCTCGCGCTCATCAACCCGGCATGGTCGACGCGCGAGGCGACGGCCACCGTTCTGCGGACGATCGACGAAGCCGACGGAGCCCGCACCGTGGTGCTCCGGCCGACCTTCACGTGGGCCGGCCACCGCCCGGGCCAGTACCTGCGGATCGGCGCCGAGATCGACGGCATCCGGCAGTGGCGTGCCTACACGATCACCTCCGACCCGGACCATCCCGAGGGGTTGGTCGCGATCACCGTCAAGCGGGTTGCCGACGGGGCGATGTCGCCGTTCTTCGCCGACCGCTGCAAGCCCGGCATGCTGCTCTATCTCGGTGAGGTCGAGGGCGAGTTCGCTCTGCCGGACCGGCTGCCGCCCAAGCTGCTGATGATCACCGCTGGCAGCGGCATCACGCCGGTCTGGAGCCTGCTGCGCGAGCTCGACCGCCGCGAGGCGCTGGATGATGTGGTGCATCTGCACAGCGCACGCTCCTCGGAGCACGTGATCTTCGGCGAGGTGCTGCGCGAGCTGGCCGAGCGCCGCGACGGCTACCGCCTCGTCGAGCGCCACACGACGCAGGCGCCGCGGCTCGATCCGGCAGCGGTCGACGAGCTCGTGCCCGATTGGCGCGAGCGCGAGACGTTTCTCTCTGGACCCCGCGCCTTGATCGACGCGCTCGAAGCGCATTGGGACGCGGCGGGTGCCGCGGAGCACCTCCACACGGAGCGCTTCCAGCCGATCATCGGCACTGGCGCTGGTGGCGGCACCGGCGGTGGTGGCACGGTGCGGTTCCTCGTGACCGACGCCGAGGCGACCTGCGCGCCAGGCGTGTCGATGCTCGTCGGCGGCGAGGAGAGCGGCGCCACGCTGCCGTTCGGCTGCCGGATGGGGATCTGCCACACGTGCGTCGGGCGGCTGCGATCCGGCCTCGTGCGCGACCTGCGCAGCGGCGAGGTGCACGGCGAGATCGGCCAGACGGTGCGCACCTGCGTGAACGGCCCAGAGGGCGACGTCGAGATCGAGCTCTGAGCAGGCTCAGGAGGAGGACGACCGCAATGGCACGACCTACGAAGACCGCGTCGAGTACGACGACGATCCCAGACACCGCTCGCGGCGGTGGACGCGGACCGGGCGACACGCCGCCGGATCCCGCATCGACGAATCCGCTGCACCGGCTGACGCCCGAGCAGATCGAGGCGATCGGTGAGGCCTTCCAGGCGATCCACGATGAGGTGCGCGCCGACCTCGGCGCGCGGGATCGGATCTACATCACGAACCTCATCGAGTTCCACCGCCGCCTCGCCGTCGCGTCGCGGATTGCGCTGATGGCGTCGCGCTACCCGCCAGCGGCCGTCGTCGGCACCGTGGGCCTGTCGGTCGCGAAGATCCTGGAAAACATGGAGATCGGGCACAACGTGCTCCACGGCCAGTGGGACTGGATGAACGACCCCGTTATCCACTCCTCGACCTGGGACTGGGACACCGCCTCGCCCGCGGCGGCCTGGAAGCACTCCCACAACTACGTGCACCACACGTTCACCAACATCGTCGGCAAGGACAAGGACCTCGGCTACGAGGTCTTCCGCGTCGACCCGAAGCAGCGCTGGGAGCCGCGCTTCCTGCCGCAGCCGGTCCTCAACGTGGTGCTGATGGCGCTCTTTGAGTGGGGAGTCGCGCTGCACGACCTCGACTTCGAAGCGATCCGCGCGGGCAAGAAGGACAAGCGGCAGCTGCGCGACGAGCTACGCGGCATCGGCAAGAAGGCCGGGCGGCAGATCATCAAGGACTACGTGGTGTTCCCGGCGCTCTCCGGCAAGTCGTGGAAGCGCACCCTCAAGGCCAACGCGCTCGCCAACGTCGTGCGCAACGTGTGGGCCCACGCGATCATCTTCTGCGGCCACTTCCCCGACCAGGCCTACACGTTCACGGAGGAAGACGTCGAAGGGGAGACCCGCGGCGGCTGGTACGTCCGCCAGCTCCTGGGCGCCGTGAACATCGAGGGCTCCGACGTGTTCCACCTCATGAGCGGCAACCTCTCGTTCCAGGTCGAGCACCACCTGTTCCCCGACATGCCCAGCTCGCGTTACAAGGAGATCGCGCCGAAGGTCAAAGCCGTCTGCGAGGAGTACGGGCTGCCCTACAACTCCGGCCCGTTCTGGCGGCAGTGGCTGATGGTGCAGCGCACGATCGCGCGCCTCGCGTTCCCCGGCGGCGCGCCGCGGCCGAAGGCACCGCCGTACAC
>JAEZDB010000063.1 GCA_023429855.1 Actinomycetes bacterium | reverse complement strand
CCCGCGGGCACGCCGAAGAGCGCCGGAAGGTCGAGCGGGTCGACCGCGAGCTGCACCAGGCGGACCGGCCCGCGCGACCGCGAGCGGACCGGGCCCGCGACCATCCCGGCCACGAAGCCGCGCGTCTCGGTGCGGCGGCCGTCGAGCTCCA
The DNA here is from genome assembly GCA_023429855.1 of Actinomycetes bacterium. Classification (GTDB taxonomy): domain Bacteria; phylum Actinomycetota; class Thermoleophilia; order Solirubrobacterales; family Solirubrobacteraceae; genus JAGIBJ01. The sequence goes on along the minus strand of JAEZDB010000063.1, from coordinate 3,352 downwards.
GGTCCCAGACGCCGTCGAACTCGAGCACGACCTCGATGCCGGTCCCGGGCAGCTCCCGGTTCCAGGTTCCGGCGAGCGCGTCGCCGGTGAACTCGGTGGTCGGCCCGCGCAGCATCTACCCCGCGGCGGGCTGCTCCTGCGCGGCCCAGAGGCCTGCGAGGTGGACGATCACCGCCGACGCCGCGGCCATGTCTTGCACCGACGCCCATTCGCGCACCGAGTGGTACTCGTGGCCGCCGGTGAAGATGTTGGGCGTCGGCAGGCCGCGGGCCGAGAGGACCGAGCCGTCGGTGCCGCCGCGGATCTCCTTCAGCACCGGCTCGATGCCCTCGGCGGCGATCGCTTGTTTGGCCAGCTCGACCACCTCGGGGAACGGCTCAAGGAACGCGCGCATGTTCGGGTACTGCGCGCGGTCGCTCACGGTGACCTGCGCGCCGGGCCACTGCGACCCGATCCGCAGCGCGGTCTCGCGTGCGAGGGCGACGTGCTGGGCGAGCAGGTCGTCGTCGAAGTCGCGGGCGATCAGCCAGATGCGCGCGCTGGCCGCGTCGCCGCCGGCCTGGATGACGTGCAGGAACCCCTCGCGGCCGGAGGTCGTCGTCGGCGTGAGGCGGTCGCTCGGGAGCGCCGCCACGATGTGCGCGCAGACGGTCGCCGCGTTGACCATCTTGCCCGTCGCGAAGCCGGGGTGGATGTCGACGCCCTTGATGTCGATCGTGACCTCGGCCGCGGTGAAGGTCTCGTCTTGCAGCTCGCCGATCTCCGAGCCGTCCATCGTGTAGGCGCAGTACGCGCCGAAGCCGTCGATGTCGAACAGCGTCGCGCCCTCGCCGATCTCCTCGTCGGGCGTGAAGCAGACGCGGATGGTCGGCCGCGGCAGGTCGGGGTTTGCCGCCAGGTGCGCCAGTGCCGTCATGATCTCGGCGACGCCGGCCTTGTCGTCGGCGCCGAGCAGCGTGTCGCCCGACGACGTGACCAGGTCGTGGCCGAGCTTGCGGCCGAGCGCCGGGGTCGTCGCCGGATCCAGCTGGGTGCCGCCGCGCGGCAGCTCGATCACCCCGCCGTCGTAGACGCGGTGCACGATCGGTTCGACGCCCTCAGCCGGCGCGTCGGGGCTCACGTCGACGTGCGCGATCAGGCCGATCGTCGGTGCCCCGGCTCCCGCGGCGTTCGCGGGGAGCGTCGCGGTGACGTAGCCGTTGCCGTCGAGTGCTACGTCGCTGAGTCCGAGCTCCAGCAGCTCGTCGACGAGCAGCCGGCTTAGGTCGAGCTGGCGCGCCGTGCTCGGCGACTGCTTGCGCGCAAACGCCGGATCCGACTGCGTGTCGACCTTCGCGTAGCGGACCAGCCGCTCGGTCACGCCCTCCGCGAGCGACGCCGCGAGCGGGCTGGTGAACGCAGCGGCAGCGACATGGGTCATGCCGCCGACGCTAGCGCGACGACGCCGCCGCGATTGAAGGGATGTCGTCGAGTCGACTCGTCGGCACCGCGACGGTCACATCGTAGGCCTCGTTGTAGGCCGCCCGCCGCAGGCGTTCGTTACCGCGCGCCGAGCAACCAACGCCCGGCCAGCTACCGCGCGAGCTTCTTGTACGTGATTCGGTGCGGACGCGTGATGTCTTCGCCGAGGACGTCCTGGCGGTACTCCTCGTAGGAGGCGAAGTTGCCTTCGAACCAGGTGACCTGCGACTCGCCGCGGAACGCGAGCACGTGGGTGCAGACGCGGTCGAGGAAGAAGCGATCGTGCGAGATGATCACCGCGCAGCCCGCGAAGTTGAGGACCGCGTCTTCGAGCGCGCGGAGCGTCTCGGTATCGAGGTCGTTGGTGGGCTCGTCGAGGAGCAGGACGTTGCCACCCTCGGCGAGCTGCTTGGCCAGGTGCAGGCGGTTGCGCTGGCCGCCGGAGAGCGAGCCGACCTTCTGCTGCTGGCGCGAGCCCTTGAAGTTGAAGGTCGAGCAGTACTGGCGCGAGTTGATGACCTGCTTGCCGACGATCATCTGGTCGAGGCCGCCGGAGATCTCTTCCCACACCGACTTGTTGGGATCGAGCGTGTCGCGCGACTGGTCGACGTAGCTCATCTTCACCGTGTTGCCGACTTCGACGGTGCCCGAGTCGGGTTGCTCGCGGCCGGAGAGCAGCTTGAAGAGCGTGGTCTTGCCGGCGCCGTTGGGGCCGATGATGCCGACGATGCCGCCGGGCGGCAGCGTGAAGGAGAGGTCTTCGAAGAGGAGCTTGTCGCCGTAGGCCTTCGTGAGGTTCTTGGCCTCGATCACCTTGTCGCCGAGGCGCTCAGCCGTCGGGATGTGGATCTTGATGTCGTCGAGGATCACGTTCTCCTGCTGATCCAGGAGCTCCTGGAAGTTGCGCAGGCGGGCCTTCGACTTCGTCTGGCGGCCCTTTGGCGTCTGGCGGACCCACTCGAGCTCCTGCTCGATGGCCTTCTTGCGGTTGACGTCGGTGCGCTGCTCCGCCTCCATCCGCTTCTGCTTGGCCTCGAGGTACGTGGAGTAGTTGCCCTCGTACGGGTAGGCGTTGCCGCGGTCGAGCTCCAGGATCCAGTTGGCGACGTTGTCGAGGAAGTACCGGTCGTGGGTGACCGAGATGACGGTGCCCTTGTACTCGGCCAGGTGCTGCTCGAGCCAGGCGACCGACTCGGCGTCGAGGTGGTTGGTCGGCTCGTCGAGGAGCAGCAGGTCGGGGGCTGAGAGCAGCAGGCGCGCGAGGGCGACGCGGCGCTTCTCGCCACCGGAGAGGCCGACGACCGACGCCTCGCCAGGCGGGCAGCGGAGCGCGTCCATGGCCTGGTCGAGCTTCTGGTCGATGTTCCAGCCGTCGGCCGCGTCGATCTTGTCTTGCAGGCGCGCGAACTCTTCGGCGGTCTCGTCGGAGTAGTTGGCGGCAAGCTCGTTGAACTTGTTCATCAGGTCGCGGATCTCGGCGAGGCCGTCCTCCACGTTGCCGCGCACGTCCTTGGACTCGTCGAGCTCGGGCTCCTGCTCGAGGTAGCCGACCGAGACACCCGCGGTGAGGTTGGCCTCGCCGCGGTACTCCTCGTCGACGCCCGCCATCACCTTGAGGATGGTCGACTTGCCCGCGCCGTTGTAACCCAGCACGCCGATCTTCGCGCCGTACAGGAACGAGAGCGTGAGGTCCTTCAGCACCGTCGTATCCGGCGGATGCGTCTTGCTGAACTTGTGCATCTGGAAGACGTACTGCGGAGCCACAGATCCAGGGTACCCGCGTTTCGGCTGCCGCTGCGGCGTCCCGCCCGCACGCGACGGGCTTCGTGGCTCAGCCGGTGGCGGGCGGGAGCGCTTCGATGTCTACGCCCCAGGCGGGCCGGTCGGGCAG
>JAEZDB010000390.1 GCA_023429855.1 Actinomycetes bacterium | reverse complement strand
CGCCTGCTCTACGCGGTGTGCTCGATCGGCGCCCAGGAGTCCGATGAGGTGCTGAGCCGCACCCAGGCGACCGTTGAATCGCGCCGCACGGTGCTGCCGCACGTCGATCTCACCGACGGTTTCGAGTACGCGCTGCTGCGCCAATAGCGCCGCGCCGTCACCGCCCAGATGACCACCGCTTCGCTCCCTGCTGCCGTCTTCTTCGACTGCGACGGCGTTCTCGTCGACACCGAGGTCACGTCGAGCCGCGTGCTGTCGGAGTGCCTTGCCGAGATCGGCGTGCACCTCACGCCCGACGAGACGCGCCTGCGGTTCAAGGGCACGGCGCTGCAGACGGCCCTCGCGATGTGCGAGGAGCTGCAGGGCGAGCCGCTGCCCGACGGGTGGTTTGACGCGTTCGTCGCCCGTCGGCTCGTCGAGTTCCAGCAGGGCGTCGAGCCGATCCCCGGGGCGTTCGATGCCGTCCGGGCTGTGCAGTCTGCAGGGATCCCGATCGCCGTCGTGTCGCAGGGCGCGCACGAGAAGATGGCGATCACGCTGCCCTCCAGCGGCGCGACCGCGGTCCTCGGCGACGCGCCCGTGTTCTCCGGGCAAGACGTCGCCCGCCCCAAACCGCACCCCGACCTGTACCTGCACGCCGCAGCAGCGCTCGTCGTCGACCCCGCCGACTGCGTGGTCATCGAAGACAGCTCGACCGGTGCTACGGGCGCCGTCGCTGCAGGCATGCGGGTGCTCGGCTACGCCGCCGACGCCGACCCCGAAGTCCTGCGCGCCGTGGGAGCCGAGGTCTTCTACGACATGGCCGAGGTGGCGTCGCTCCTGCGGCTGCCACACTGTTCGTAGATGTCTGCCGGAAGCGCCTGCCCGATCTGCCGCCGTGGGCAGCTCGGTCCGACGAACCTGCCGGGCCGCTACCGCTGTGACTCCTGCCTGCGCCGCGTCGAGCTGGTCTCGGTCTGCCCGAGCTGCGGTGAGCACTCCACGCTCGTGCGCTCCGCATCGGCGCCGCTGCCCACGTGTGGTGCGTGCGGCACGTCGCTGCTGCGGACGATTTAGCGCTGGGCTGAGAGCACTTCGTGCGCCGGCGCAGGCCGGGCGAAGTGGTAGCCCTGGCCGTAACGGACGCCGAGGCGCCGGAGCACGTCGGCGGTGTCGCGGTCCTCGATCTGCTCGGCGATCACGGTGCGGCCCATGCCGACGGCGACGCCCTGGACGGCCTGCACGACGAGGAAGTCATCGTCGTTGACCGGCAGGTTGCGGATGAACTCGCCGTCGAGCTTGATGAACTCGAGCGGCAGCGCCTTGAGGTGGTAGAACGACGCGAAGCCGGCGCCGAAGTCGTCGAGGGCCAGGCGGCAGCCAAGCTCGGCGAGGCGGCCTGAGAGGAGGCCGGCCTGCTCCATGCTGGCGATCGCCTCGGTCTCGGTGATCTCGAAGACGAGCTGCTCGCCGCGGCAGCCCGCGGACTCGATCATCGCTTCGATCTTGCCAACCATGTCGGGGTTGGTGACCGACGAACCGGAGAGGTTGATTGACAGCACGGCGTTCGGGTGTGCCGCTGCGAGGCGGGTCGCTTCGCCGACGACCCAGAGGTCGAGGTCGCCGATCAGGCGGAACCGTTCCGCGGCAGGGAGGAAGACGCCGGGCGGGATGATCGAACCGTCGTCGTCGAGCATCCGCAGCAGCACCTCGTGCTTGAACGTCGAACCCGTCTCAAGGTCGACGATCGGCTGGGCGTAGAGCGTGAAGCGGCCCTCGGCCAGGGCCCGGCGGATGCGCTGCGCCCACAGCAGATCGCTGCTCATGCGGGCGTGGCGGGCTTCGTCCTCGCCGTAGAGCACGGCCCGGTTGCGGCCGAGGTCCTTGGCGTCGTAGAGGGCGATGTCGGCGGCGACGAACACGTCGGACGGCGCGCGGGTGCGGCCGTCGATCATCGTCGCGCCGATCGAAACGGTGGGCGTGATCTCGTGGCCCTCGCCGAGGTCGATCGGGCTCGCGGTGATGTGCTCGCAGAGCGACCGGGCCGCCGCCAGGGCCTGGTGCGGCTGGACGCTGGGGAGCAGGACGCCGAACTCGTCGCTGGCGACGCGCGCCACCGCGTCGGTGTCGCGCACGCGGTCGCGGAGGCGGCGGCTGACCTCGATGAGGAGCTGGTCGCCGGCGGCGTGGCCGAACGAGTCGTTGATGTGCTTGAAGCCGTCGATGTCGATCAGCAGCAGGGCGGAGTTGCGCTCGCCGTGGCGGCAGTGGTCGACGGTCTCGCTCAGGAGGCTCTCGAAGCGCCAGCGGTTCCACATGCCCGTGAGCACGTCGGTGTTGGCGAGGCGCCGCAGTTCGTCCTCGTCGTGCTTGCGCTGCGAGATGTCGACGATCTGCGACACCAGTACGTCGGGTTGGCCGTCGTCAGCGCGCACGACCGAGGTCGACAGCTGCGTCCAGATCCAGTGTCCGTCGGCGTGGCGGTAGCGCTTCTCGAGCTGGTAGGTGGCTGGGCCGTCCTGCAGGAGCTGCTCGACGAACCGCACGCCCGCGGCGACGTCGTCGGGGTGCGTGACGTCTTGGAAGGTCATCGCGCAAAGTTCGGCTTCGGTATAGCCGAGCAGGTCGCAGACGGCGGCGTTCACGCGGAGCCAGCGGCCGTCGAGGCCGACGACGGCCATGCCGATCGGCGCGTCGGTAAAGGCCCGTTCAAACAGCGCGGTGCTGCGCGCGATCTGCTGCTCGGCAGAGCGGCTCTCGGTGAGGTCTTCGAGGGAGGCGATGCGGTGCAGCGTCTCGCCGCGCTCGTCGGTCGAGATCACGAGCTCGCAGCGCGCCGGGAAGCGCGTCCCGTCGAGGCGCACATGCTCCGTCTCGAACTGGACGAAGCCGTCAGCCTTCGCGACGTCTTCGCGCTCCGGAATGCGCGCGAGCGCCTCCGGCGTGCAGACGAAGGAGATCGGCTGGCCGACGAAGTCCGAGGGAACGCCGCCGTGCATCTCGGCGAAGGCCGGGTTGACTGCCTCGAGTCGGCCGGTGCGCGGGTTCGTGACCGACACGCCGCGGCGCGTTCGCTCGAAGGCGAGGCGCCAGTGCGCCGGAAGATCCTGCGGCGCCTCGTGCAGCGGGGCGACGGGACGCACATGCGCCGGACCGGGCCGCCGCGGGCCGGTCGCAGTGCGACTTCTCGGGGTGGAGGCGGTGTCGTCCTGACGCATGGATTGGGGGCAGCCGGACTGCCGGGAGACGCAGTCCTGTTCTGGTGATCGGCCGGGTAGCGCGGATCCATAGGTGATTCGACCAATTGACCGCCAAGGTGAACCGTCTTCCGATTTCGCGGATCGCTAGGCTGCCCCGCGATGCCCGCCCCCGCGCCCTCCGTTCAGGTTCTGCCTTCGATCCTCTCCGCCGACTTCGCGGCGCTCGGGGCAGCGGTCGAAGAAGTCGTCGCCGCAGGCGCCACGATCATCCACTGCGACGTCATGGACGGCACGTTCGTGCCGCCGATCACCTTCGGCGCCCAGATCGTCGCCGCCCTTCGCGATCGCCTGCCGGACCACATCTACCTCGACGTGCACCTCATGATCGACGCGCCTGAGCGGCACGTCGCCGACTTTGCCAAGGCGGGCGCCAACGGCGTCACCTTCCACGCCGAGGCCACGCCCCACGTGCACCGCGTGCTTCAGCAGCTGCGCGAGATGGACGTGGTCGCCGGTCTCGCCGTCTGCCCAGGCACGCCGATCGGCGCCCTCGAAGTCACCCGCGACGACCTCGACCTCGCGCTCGCCATGACCGTCAACCCGGGCTGGGGAGGCCAGAAGCTGATTCCGTCGACGATCGGCAAGACCCGCACGATCGCCGACGCGGTCCTGCCCGAGACGATCGTGCAGGTCGACGGCGGCATCGACGCGACGACCGCACCGCTCGCCACCGCCGCCGGCGCCCACTGGCTCGTGGCCGGCAGCGCCGTGTTTGGCAAGGCCGACCCGGGCGCGGCGTACCAGGAGATCCTGGCGGCGGCGCAGGCCGGGGCCGCGTAGGCGGCCTCAGAGCACCTTTTCGCAGCCGCGCAGCTTGTCGATCTTGTCGGCGTAGACGCGGTCGTAGCC
>JAEZDB010000307.1 GCA_023429855.1 Actinomycetes bacterium | reverse complement strand
CCGGGGGCGGCGGCGATCTCGGCGTCGAACTGGTCGAAGAAGCCGCGGCGGTTCAGGGCGGCGGTGAGCACGTCGCTGCGCGAGAGCAGCAGGGCGATGCTGGCGGCTCCGCCGTGGGCCTGGTGGCAGAGGACGCCGATCAGCCAGGCGGCGATGACGAGCCCGCCGAAGGTGATGACGTCGAGGCTGGGTGCTGCGGGGTTGGCGAAGTGCACGCCCGCCACCGTCGCGAGCAGGATCACCAGCACGCGGATCGCCCATCTTCGCGGGAGGACGAGGCCGAGATAGGCAGCGACCTGCACGATCGGGGCGAAGTAGATGGTGGCGACGCCGTTGTCGAGGACGCCGACGACGGCGAGTGCTCCGACCAGCAGGGCGCTGCCGCCGAGGTACACGGTGAGCGACTGGCGCGCGCGGATCGCGAGCGGGTGGTCCTGCAGCAGCGCGAAGCCGCCCGAGAGCGCCGCGTAGATCAGCGACGCGGTGATGATGAAGGTGTCGGAGAAGGTCGGGGAGACTTCGCCGGGGCGCATGGCGACGCTGACCGCGAGCGCGACCGAGCACATCGAGATGGTGACCCACGGCACCGTGGCGATATCCCGGCGGCCGATGATGGTGGACTCACGCTCCACGGCGACGAGCCTGCCACGTTTGGCTGGCGTTTCGGGGAGAGGCGGGGTCGCCGGTGGTTCAACCGGACGGATGTGCGGGAAAGCCATCAGTCTTTGCAGTCGGCAGCGCGGCGGAGACAATGAGCCGGATCTTGGTCCCCGCCAGTCGAACTGGACGAACTCGCAGTATTGCGCAGGGCGCGGCTGGCATGGGTAAGCCCGCTACCGTCTCAACGCGTATGCGCGCTGGACCGACCTCTGCGAGCCCCACAGATGAGCAACGGCGAGTAGCGCAGCTGCTCCTCGAAGCTCGTTCGGCCGTGGTGCTAACTGGGGCTGGAGTCTCGGTTCCAAGCGGCATCCCGGACTTCCGCACGCCGATGACCGGGCTGTGGGCGAACGTCGACCCGATGGAGATCGCCCACATCGACGTGTGGCGCCGCGACCCCGAGCGATTCTGGTCGTTCTACGGGCAGCGCTTCCACACGCTCGGTCCGGCGCAGCCCAACGATGCGCACCGCGCCATCGCGGCGCTCCAGGCGCGGGGGCTGGTCGGTCCGGTCGTCACACAGAACATCGACCGCCTGCACGCGAAGGGCGGCGCAGACGACGTGATCGAGATGCACGGCTCGATCGAACGGGGCGAGTGCCTGCGCTGCGGTGAGACCGTCGACTACGAGCCCCTGACGCGGCTGATCGACGCCGCCACCGATGGCGTGCCGCGCTGCAGCTGCGGGGCTCCGCTCAAGCCTGGCGTGGTGCTCTTCGGCGAGATGCTGCCGGCCGATGCGACCGAGCGCGCCTTTGACGTGTGCGCCGAGGCCGACCTGATTCTCGCGATCGGGACCTCGCTCGAGGTCTATCCGGTGGCCGGGCTGCCCGCGCTGGTGCTGGAGGGCGGGGGTGACCTCGTGCTCGTGACGCAGGGCGCGACGCCCTACGACGACGCCGCGGCCGTCAAGCTGGGCGGCGACGTCGTCGCCGAGCTCCAGGGCGTCGTCGCGGCGCTGGACCGGCCCTAGAACGGGCTGAGCCGCCCAGTGGGCGGCTCAGCAAAGGGGCGAGGTGGCCGCGAGGGCTACTTCTTCTGCTTCTTTTCGACCGAGACGGAGTAGTCGGACGGCTGCGCCGCGACGTCTGGGATCTCGATGTCGGCGAGCTGGTCGACGAGGTCGTCCCACTGGCCGGGCCGCAGGAGCTGCTCGAGCTGCTTGCCGCCCTTGCCGGTGACCGGCTTGTAGCCGACGTGGATGTGGTCGTCGTGGTCGGCCATCGCGAGGGTGTTGTCTTCGCCTTCGTACTTCATCAGCGTGATGATCTGGTCGGGCTTCATGTTGCCCTGGAGACCGAGGATCTCACGGACGGCGCGATCGGTGATCGACCCGACGCCCTGCGTGGCGGGGGAGATGACCTTGCCGTAGGCCGTGGCGATGTCGACGGCGGTACCGGTCGTGTGCTGCGAGACGTTGCCCGAGCTCGTGTAGGTGCCGTGGCCGGAGCGCAGGCTGGTGACGGTCGGCTCGACGCCCTTGGTCGCGAGGACCTCGAGCAGCGCCAGGATGCGGCGGTCGATGATGCCGGCCTTGATGTCTTGGCGGCCTCCCGGGTAGATCGAGATGCGCTTGTCGTGCAGGACGCGATCGGTGAGCTCGGCCTTGCCCATGAGCAGGATCTGACCGACGGTCGCCTGCTCGGGGTCGGTGCCGTCCTTGATGGCCTGCTTGGCCTGGGCGCCGTAGAAATCGGTCTTGTCGGACAGACGCCAGCCGTCGAGGATCGGCCGCGGGTCGATGCGCGGCGCCTTCTTGCCGGCGGGGCGGATCTCGAAGGTGACCTTCGAGGTGCCGGAGCCGTCGAGGGCGAGCTTCGTCTTGCCGAGCACGGTGCCGGCGATGACCGCCTGGCCCGCCTTGAGCTTCTTGAGGTTGACGTCTTCGGCCTTCAGGCCGTAGTCGATCGAGAAGTACTCGCCGAGTTCGCCGACGGGCGTCTCGGGGGCTTCGACGTCGGAGGTGGGGTTGAGCTGCTCGGCGCCCCCTGCTGCGTAGGACGCGGGGCGTGCCGGGTGCGCGTAGAGGCGCGTGCCTTCGCTCTCGACCTGGATCGGCTCGGCGCTGGGCTGCACGGCGTCGCGGGCGCGGAAGCGGATGCGACGCGGGGTGTAGGCGTCGGGCTTGTCGGTGGCTTCGTCGGTCGACTTGGCCTGCACGCGCTTGCGATCACCGGAGGCGGGCGTCGTGGGCGCGGGCGTGGTGGCCGACGGCCTGGTGACGGTCGGCGTGGTCGCCGCGACGGACGGGTCGGTCGCCTGCAGGGCGCCGTCGTTGGCGTCAGTCGTGGGGGCCGAAGCGGCAGCGGCGTCGAGGGCTTCCTCGGAGGCGCCTTCGGTCGTGCCCTCGGTGGCGGGCGTCGTCGGCGCGGAGTCGGACTTGGCGGCGTTGTCGCCTTCGCCCTCGGCGTGCGAGTGCTCGTCGTCTTCCTTGGCCGGCTTGGGGACCGGGACCTTGTCTTGAACCTCGCCGAGGTTGGCGTAGGTGTAGCGGTTGCCGTAGGCGTCGCGCAGGCGGACGTAGTCGCCGAGGCGATCGCTGCGGCCAACCTTCTCCACGACGCCGTCCTGGACGGCGACGACGGGCGAGCCGCCGGGAGCGGACACGTCGATGGAGTTGCGGTCTTCGGACTCGACGGGCTTGGCGGCGTTGTCGCCGGCCTTGACCTTCTTGCCCTTGGACGTCTTGACCTTGCCGGCGTAGTCGATGTCGGCGTCCTTGGCGTGGACCGGGAAGATGCCCTGGGTCAGCGCGGTGAGCGACGAGATGAGCGAGTCCGGGTAGGCGGCGACGGTGCGCGCGCCCTCCATGACGTCGTCGACGTACCAGTCGGCGTGGTTGTAGGCCCAGATGGCCTTGCGCAGGTCGGTGTCGCCGCCGGCGGCCTTGAGGTAGCGCGCGGCAGCGAAGATCGCGTCGGCCGGGTTGAAGGGGTCCTTCTCGCCGTCGTCGTTGGCGTCGACGCCGTAGGCGTCCCACGTGGCGGGCATGAACTGCATCCAGCCCATGGCGCCGGCCGACGAGATGTTGAGGTTCTTGCCGAACGCCGTCTCGATGCGGTTAATCGAAGCGAGGACCTCCCAGCGGATCCCGTACTCCGAGCCGGCTGCCTGGTAGATCGGCAGCAGGAACGGCGGGATGTCGAAGTCTTCGATGAAGAAGTTCGGGACGGCCGTGACCGAGAGGGAGGACGGCGCGATGAGGTCGACGTCGGTGGCCTGCGAGTCCGCGTCGGGTGCGGGGTCGCGATCGGCCTGGGCCTCCCGGGCCTTGCGGCGCTTCTCGCGGCGCGAGCTTTCGCCGTTGGCGCTCTCGTAGGCGTCGTCGTACGACGGGTCGACGGCCTGCGGCGTCGTCGAACCCGGCGACGTCGCACCCGGCGACGTGGACGGCGTGCTGTCGGCCGGAGCAGACGGCGTCGACTCCGTCGCAGCAGACGGCGTCGTCAGCGCGGGAGCCGGGGCCGAGGTCGTCGCGTTCTGCGCTTCGGGAGTGGTCTCCTGAGCCAGTGCGGCGCTCGGGGCGACGGCAAGGGCAGAGAGCGCGATGAGGGGGCCGAGAGAGGAGGACTTCACGTAGAGAGCGCGTTCGGACGGGAGGGGGCGTTCCGGACGATGCGCACAGTATCAAGGGCGCCCCGTGGCTGATGCAGTTACCCCTGCCAGCCCGTCGCGCCGGTGATGTTTGTTGCCGTCCGGTGTCCCTTTCGATCGGCACCTACCCCTGCGCTCTTAAGTGCCGCACCCTCCGGGTACTCTTGCGGGCATGTCGCCAAGCGAGGATTCGAACGCCGCCGACCGGGACCGCTCTCCCGTGGAAAAGCTCGCGGCGGGCGTGATCGGCAGCGATGCCGCGCGTGAAGCGACGGCCAAGGTGCTGCAGGCGCGCGAGCGCGCCGTGGAACTTCAAGAGTTCACGCTTGGCGCGCTCAACCTCCCCTCGGCGGCCGTCATCGACCGGTTGACGCGCCGCGTGCGCTCGGTGGCGCTGCGGCTCGAGGCCATCGAAGACGGCCTCGACCGCCTTGAGGACCGCCTCGCCGACGACGCCGGCACCTCGGAGGACCTGTCGAAGGTGCTGGACCGCCTCGAGGCGATCGAGGCTCGGCTCGCCAAGCTCGGCAGCGACGGGAGTGCATGAGCGCACTGAGCGCCGCTGAGGTCGCGCGCCGCGCGGGGATCGCGACCTCGACGCTCCGGCGCTGGGACGGCGAAGGGCTGATCCCGCGCGACGGCGCTTGGACCGAGCGCGAGGTCTCGCACGTGCGCATGCTCGTCGGGCTGCGCAACCGCGGCTATTCGATGGCCCAGCTCAAAGCGGGCGTCGAGCAAGGCAAACTCGCGATCGGCTTCGTCGAGCAGACGCAGCAGAAGGACGGGCAGCCGCTTCGGACCTACACGTACCGCGAGGCCGCGCGCGAGCTCGGGCTCGAGATCGAGCTCCTTCGGCGGTTCGTCGCCGCGTTCGGGCTTCCCTCGAGCGTGTCGACGCTGAGCGAGACCGAGATGGCGCTCCTCAGACATGGCGCGTTGGTACTCAACTCCGGGCTGCCGCTGGTCGCGTCCTTGCAGATTGCCCGGGTCTACGGCCAGGCCTTGGCGCAGATCGCCGACGCCGAAGTGCGCCTTGTGCACCTCTACGTGCATGAGCCGCTGCTCCGCGACGGGGTCGCCAATACCGAGATCGCCAAGACGCTCGATTCGCTGGCCGCAAGCCTGATGCCGGTCGCGACGCCGATCCTCGATCTGCTCCACCAGCGCTACCTGCAGCACTTCATCGAGCAAGACGTCGTCGGGCACCTGGAGCAAGAGGGCGCCGCCGAGGCGCGCCGCGGCGAGCTCCACGTGGCGATCGCGTTCGCCGACTTGGCCGGCTTCACGCGCCTGACCGAGGAGGAGGGCGACCTTGAGGCGGTCAGCGTGGTCGAACGCTTCTTCGAGCAGGTCGAGCGCTCGCTGCCGGAGGACTCGCGGATCATCAAGACGATCGGCGACGAGGTGATGGTCGTCGGCTCGGATCCGGGCGCGCTGCTGGAGTGGGCCGTGAAGTTCCAGGACGAGCGAGACGAGCGGCCGCTGCCGCGCATCGGCGTGCACTCGGGCCCGGCGATCTTCCGCGACGGCGACTACTACGGCCGCGAGATCAACCGGGCGGCGCGCATCGTGACGCGTGGCGCTGGCGGCGAGGTGATCGTGACGAGCATCCTGCGCGACGCCGCGGAGCTCCGCGACTTCCGGCTGCAGTCGATCGGCAGCGTGCGGCTCAAGGGCTTCGACCAGCCCGAGGAGCTGTTCGTCGTCCGCCGCAGCGACCCGAGCTGGTAGGGCGTCGTGGGACTCGCTGACGCCGTGGCGCAGACGGGCCTGCTCTCCGGCGACGGGCCGCTGCTGGTGATGTGCTCGGCGGGCCGGGACTCGGCCTGCCTGCTCGACGTGGTCGTCAGACTCAGGGGGCCGGCCGGCGTGCACGTGCTCCACG
>JAEZDB010000274.1 GCA_023429855.1 Actinomycetes bacterium | reverse complement strand
CGTGTGGCGCTCGCGGCGAGCACCGCCGTGCCCGGCTGCGCGCAGGTCACCGCCCGCGACGAGCTCACCGTCACGCGTGACGGTGCTGGCAGCAAGGCGTCGCTCCGTGGCCGCGTCCACAGCTTGGTCGCTGGCGCAGACGCGGCGGCAAACCCGCGCCCGGCGACGAAGGCCGGCAGCTTCGGCGCGGCGGCGTGCGCGATCGCCGCCGGCGTCTCCATCCAGCCGGGCGGCCCGTGCTACGTGAAGCCTGAGCCCAAGCCGCTGCCGCCGAACCCCGAACCGGTCTGCCAGGGCCAGGCGCCGCTGAGCAACCCGACGCTGAAGATCGTCGGCGCGTGCCTCAAGAAGGACCCGAAAACCGGCATCTACACGGCCTACGGCCAGACGAGCCGCGAGTTCGGCAGCGTCATGCTCAACGGCATCACGCTGCGCCCGTCGGCCGGCGGCAAGATCACGATCGATCCGCGCCGTCTGCAGATCAAGGCGACGGGCCGGGCGACGGCGACCGTCGGCGGCATCACGCTCTACGACGGCTCGCTGAACTGGTCGCTCGGGACGAAGGAGTTCACGATCGGCCAGGCCAAGGGCTCGGCGACGCTGAAGGGCTTCGCGCTCTCCGGCGGCATCAAGCTGCGGTTCTCGCCGCGACCGAAGACGGCCGCCGACGCCAAGGCTCCGCCAACCCCGCCTGCAGGTGGCGTGGTCGTGGAGACCAACGTGAAGATCGCGGCCCCGAAGCCACCGCAGGGCTCGAAGCCGGCGAACCTCAGCGCCGCGGTGGCGTTCCGCGTCGACTCGACCGGCCAGATCGCCCTCGTCGACCTCGAGCTCGTCCTGCCCAAGTTCAGCGCCGGCCCGGTCGAGGTCCTGCCGACGACGATCGCCTACTCCGCCAAGGACGACACCTGGTCGGGGTCGGGGTCGGTCGTGCTGCCGAGCCCCGCCAAACCGCGGCCGACCGTCGGCCTGCAGCTGCGGTTCAAGGGCGGCAAGCTCACGTTCGGTCGCATCACGGCGACGAACGCGAACCTGCCGTTCGGCCCGCCGCCGTATTCGGCCGCGACGCGGCTGCAGCTGATCGACGCCGCCTTCACGTGGGAAGACGCGCTCAAGATCAACGGCGCCGTCGGCTTCTCGGTCGACACGCCGCCCGTCGCCGGTCGCAGCAAGCGCATCGCCGAGCTGATCCTGACCGCCGGCTACGACTTCAAGCCGCCGGGCAAGTGGGAGGGCTCGGGCCTCGTGAAGACGTTCGGCGAGGAGCTTGGCCGCGGCAAGATCGGCTACTGGAACACCTCCGGCAAGCTCTCGTTCGACGCGTCCGTGCAGCGCGACTTCGGGCAGGTCTTCAAGCTCGGCGTCAGGGGCACGGTCAAGGGCGAGTTCAGCGCAGGCCGCGTGACCGGAACCGGGACGGCGACCGTCTCGGCCGGCACGTTCGCGGCTGGCGGCAAGGTCACGCTGAGCGCCAGCTCGATCGTCGCCTGCCTCGATGGCTACGAGGGCGCCGGCGGCACCTACCTCCTGGAGACGAAGGAGCTGCGGCTCTTCGAGGGCTGCGGCAACCCGTCGCTGCGGGACGCCGTGAAGAAGGCCAAGGAGGACTACGACGCGCTCAAGCAGGCTCGCGACAAGGCCAAGAACAAGGGCAAGAAGTCGCAGGTCCAGGACGGCGTGATCGCCCTTGGCCAGTTCAGCGTCGCCGAGGACCTGCCGTTCGTCGTGCTGGCCGTCCAGGGCCAGGGCGGCGTGCCGCAGGGCGCGTTCGTCTCGCCGACCGGTGAGCGTCTGGCCGTCCCTGCTCCGGGGCAGTCGGCTCCGGTCGGGGGCGGCTTCGCGGCCAGCGACCCGGGCTCCGGCCGCGCGTTCGTGTCGATCAAGCGGCCTGCTGCCGGGCTCTGGCGCTGGGAGCCCGCCGAGGGCTCGGCGCCGCTCGCGCAGGGGCTGCAGTCCGACGCCGACGAGGAGCCGAAGGTCTCCGCGAAGGTCACGGGCAAGGGCAGCTCGCGCACCGTCGAGTACGACGCCGACCTGCCCGCCGGGATGACCGTGCGGTTCCAGGAGACGGGCGACGACGTGCTGGCCGACCTCGGCTCGCCGCGTGGGAGCGGGCGCGGCGAGGTCAGGTTCTCGCCAGCTGAGGGCCTGAGCAAGCCGCGCAAGGTCGTCGCGGTGCTCGAGCGCGACGGCGCGCTTGTGTCGGCGAAGATCGTCGCGTCGTTCCGCGCGTCGGCCGACGGCCGCCCGGGCAAGGTGACCGACCTGCGCGTCTCGCGCAGCGGCGACGACCGGCTGCGGGTGCGCTTCGACGGCGCCGACGACGCCGACGGGCACCGCGTCGTGGTGCGCCTCGGTGACGGCGGCGAGCGGCTGCTCGACCTCGACGGCGGTGCGCGCTCGGTGTTGATCGGGGACGTCGACCGCGACGTCTCCGCCACGGTCACCGTGCAGGGCGTCAGCGACATGGGGCTGGCTGGCCCGGCGACCTCCAAGCGCATCGCGGCCGGCAAGCCGCGCACGAAGAAGCTGCCGAAGGCGCCAGCTGACGGCACGCTGGGCGTCGCCGACGTGGTATTCGGCCAGCTGAACTAGCCAGCGCAATATCGCGCGCTACGGTCGAACGATGGCCGTTGCTCGCTCTCGCCGCTCCATGGTCGCCGCTGCGTTCGTGGTCGCGGCGGGAGCGGCGCTGCCCGCGCCCGCTGTGGCGGCCCCGCCGACGCCGAAGAGCAAGCGGATCGTCGCTGTCGTCTCGATCGGCGGCGTAAAGCTCGGCCACTCCTACGCGAAGGCCCTGAAGACCTGGGGCCTCGGCAGCACGTGCGCCCTCGACGACCAGGCCTACCGCGACGCCCACGGCGGCGCCGAGCTCGACCGCTCGGACTTCACCGGCGTGTGCAGCTGGCGGGTCGACGAGAGCGTCCCGACCGCCGGCAGCGCCTCGATCGTGTTCGACAAGGGCAAGGTCAACGAGGCGAGCCTGCGCTGCGCGCAGGACCCCGCCACGCTCGAGCCCAACGGCCGCGGCCCGATCGGCCGGTTCCGGCTCGCGAAGGGCAAGACGAAGATCGGCTGCGGCAGCACGATCTCCAAGCTCGTCAAGACGTTCCCCAAGGCCGAGCCCACGCCCTCGGGCGTCGCGCTCTTCCAGAGGGACCGCATGCTCTCGTTCGGCAGCGCAGCCGGCGAGGTCGCCGGCGTCGCGCTGCTCTACGCCAAGAACTACTGACGGCGAGCACGGCTCCGGGGCCTCTCCCCGAAGGTCGCCGTGTAGTTTTGTGTAAAACTGTGTTCATGGCCGACGCGCTGCGCTTCAACGTCTCACTCGACGCCGACCATGCCGCAAAGCTCCAGCGCCGCGCCGCGCAGGCACATCTCAAGGAGGGCACGCTCGCGCGTTCCTTGCTGAGCACCGTGCTCGATCAGCTCGACGAGGCGGATGCCCGTGGGGCGCAGTCGTCGCCGACGATCGTCGAACTGCTCGACGGTATTCCGGGGGCGCTCGAGCGGGCGAGACTCGGGCAAGCGCAGGCGCGAGCCGGCGGCGCCACTCCGCTGGCTGAGTGAACGCGACGGCTCTGGCTTGACCGGCAGCGCTTGGCGGTCGCTGTAAGGCCGTCGCGCCTCAGATCACGAGCTTCTTCGTCATCCCGTAGATCGCCAGGCGCCAGAGGCTGAGGCCGAAGACCAGCAGGATGCTGAGGTGGGCCACGTCGACCCAGCCTTCCCAGCCGAACGAGGCGTGGCGGACCAGTTCGACGGTGTGGTGCAGCGGGTTGAACCAGGCGAGGACCTGGGCCCACTCGGGGAGCGTGGAGATCGGGAAGAACGTGCCGGCGGTGAGCATCACCGGCGTGATGAAGCCCGAGGTCACGTAGGAGAAGTTCTCCATCGAGTCCATGAAGGCCGTGACGCAGATGCCGAAGCAGGTCCAGCCGTAGCCGGCGATGAAGCCGATGAACGGGATCGTGAGCATCCAGATCGACGGCTCAAGCCCGAAGACCATCGCCACAAGGAGCGGCGCGCAGCCGAACACGCCGGCGCGCGACGCCATCCACGTCGCCTCGGCGGTGACGAGCTCTTCGGTGTCGACGGGCGCCGCGAGTATCGCGTCGTAGGTGCGTTGGAATTTGTACTTCACGAACGTGCCGAACATCGCGGGCATCGCCGAGGAAAACAGCACCGCGGTCGCCACCGTGCCCGTGCCGACGAAGTCGACGTAGTCGAAGCCGGCGGCCTCAGAGATCAGGCCGCCGAGGCCGAAGCCGAAGGCGAGCAGGTAGATCGTCGGCTCGACGGTCGACGAGAACACCGACCCGCGCCAGTAGCTCGAGAAGTTGATGACCTCGCGCACGAGCACGCCGCGCAGCGCGCTGGGCTCGAGGCGGCCGATGCGGCCTCGCGACGCCTCGCGGGGCGGGGCGGGCGCCGGGGTGGGGGAGGTGATGGTGGCCGAGGTCATGCGATGTCCTCTCCGGTCAGGGCGACGAAGGCGTCTTCCAAGGTGGTGTGGCGGCGCTCGCCGTCGGGGACGGTCGCGCCAGGCGGCGGGTCGTCGACGCCGAGCACGGCCACCGACGTGCCGGTGCGGCGCGTGGTGAACCCGGCGGCTTTGGCGTCGGCCTCGGCCTCGGCGAGCTGTGCGGGCGACCCGTAGACCTCGACTGCCTCGCGACCAGCGTGCTCATGCGTCAGCTCGACCGGGTGGCCGGAGGCGACCTGTTTGCCGAGGCTCATCACGACGACCGTGTCGCAGAGGCGCTCGGCCTCTTCGATGTAGTGCGTCGACATCAGGATCGTCGTGCCCTCGCTGCGCAGCGCGTCGATCAGGGCCCACAGCTCCTGACGCACCTGCGGGTCGAGGCCGACGGTCGGCTCGTCCATCAGCACCAGGCGCGGGCGGTGCACGAGCGCGCGGGCGATCAGCAGCCGCCGGCGCATGCCGCCCGAGAGCTCGTCGGCTTTGGCGTCGGCCCGGTCGGTGAGCTTGGCGATCTCCATCGCGCGGTCGATCGCGGCGCGGCGCTCCTTCTTCGGCACGCGATACAGGTGCGCGAACACGAGCAGGTTCTGCTCGACGGTGAGGGTCACGTCGAGGTTGTCGAGCTGCGGCACGAGGCCCATCTCGGCGCGGGCCTGTTTGCTCTCGCCGGGCAGGTCGTAGCCCAGCACCGTCAGCTGGCCCTCGTCGGCGATGGCCTGCGCGGTCAGCAGCCGCATCGTGGTCGATTTGCCGGCGCCGTTGGGGCCGAGCAGGCCGACGCAGGTGCCCTCGGGCACCTCGAGGTCGAGGTGGTCGACGGCGGTGACCCCGCCGAAACGCTTAACCACGCCGCGCAGCTCGATCGCGTTGGCGCTGGCCGCCCTGGGGCTGGCGGCCGATTCTGGTTCGGTCATCGTCATGGAGGGCCTCATCAAGGGGTAGGACTGCCCGCGCAGCCGAAACTCATCGTCCGCGTGCGCTCAGCCTCCCGCCGAATGCGGTCAGAGGCTGTCCGCTGCGGACGGCGCGCGGGGCGCGTCGACCAGGCTAGGGCCGTCGGCTCGAGCGTCGCCCGGCTGGCCGCCGCTGCGCCCGGGCTTCAGCCGGATCCACGTGATGACCCCGGCGGCCACGGTCACCGCCGTCGAGACGACCACCACGGTGTGCAGGCCGCTCACGAACGCCTGCTGCGCGCTCTCCAACAGCGCGCTCGCGGCATCCTGTGGCAGGGACTCCGCCACGATCGCCGCCTCCGACAGCGACTCGCGCGCCGTCTCCGGTGCGCCGTCGGGCAGCACGACCTGCGAGGTGTAGACGCCGGCGAGAATCGACCCGAGCACGGCCACGCCGAGGCCGCCGCCCAGCTCGTAGGCGGTCTCCTCGATCGCGCTGGCCTGGCCGGCCTGGTCGGTGCTCGCTGACGACAGGATCACGTCGTTGCCCGCCACGAGTGCGACCTCGAGCCCGAGGCCGACGCAGACGAACCCCGGCAGGAACAGCAGGTACTGGTCGTCCAGGTCGAGCGCGAGCAGCGGCAGCAGCGACAGTCCGGCCCCCGCGAGCCCGACGGCCATCACCGTGCGGGTGCCGAAGCGCTGCAGGAACCACGAGGCCGTGAGCCCGCCGACGATCGTCGCGATCAGCAGCGGCACGAGGCGCAGGCTCGACTCGGCGGGGCCTTTGCCCAGGACGAGCTGGAAGTACTGCGCGAAGAAGAGCTCCAGGCCGACGAGCGCGAACATCGTCAGCAGCACGGCGGCGACGGCGACGCGGAACGCCGTCGACCCGAACAGCCGCAGCTCGAGGGTCGGGTTGTCTTGGGCGAGCTGACGGCGCGCGAACGCCGTGAGCATTGCGACCGCCACGACGAAGCATGCGATGGGCGCCGCGCCGAGGCCGTGGCGCGCGGCCTCTTTGAGGCTGTAGGCGAAGAGCAGCACGCCGGCGCTCACGAGCGCGACCGAGCCGGGGTCCCACGCGGGCGGGTCGCTGCTGCGGCTCTCCGGGATCATCCGCCACGCAAAGGGCAGCACGATCAGGAACACCGGCACGTTGAGCAAGAAGACGGCCTGCCACGAGAACGCCTCGATCAGCAGCCCGCCGACGATCGGGCCGCCCGCGGCGCCGGCCGACATCGCCGCGCTCCAGATGCCGATCGCCTTCACGCGCTCGTCGCGGTCGGGGAACACGTCGCGGATGATCGCCATCGTGCTCGGCAAGATCACGGCGCCGCCGACGCCCTGCAGCGCCCGGGCCACGATCAGCGCCTCGGCCGACCACGCAAACGCCGCGAGGATCGACGCAAACGTGAAGAACGCCAAGCCGCTGAGCAGGGTGCGCTTGCGGCCGAAGCGGTCGCCGAGCGTCGCCGCGAGCACGAGCAGCGGCGCGACGACGAGCGAGTAGATGTCGACGATCCACAGCAGCTGCACCGCGCTTGGGCGCAGGTCCTCGGAGATCGACGGTGCGGCGACATGCAGCACGGTCATGTCGATCACGACGAGCTGCAGCGTCGCCGCGATGACGGCGAGGACCTTCCAGCGGTTCGCTGGACCCAGCGTGGTCGTCGGATCGGTGCTCACGACGGCCCCAGCATCGCATCACGGAGCTGCGGAGCATGCACGGCCGCGTCCCCCGAAAGCTGGTCGATTCGCTGCCACTTTTGGCGCCCGTGCGGATACGGTCGTGCGATGCAGTGGCACGCCGACGACCCGGTCCGCAACGCGATCCTGTCGGATCTCGTCGAGCAGGAGCACGCGCTGATGGACCCAGCCGTTCGCGCGGATCCTGAGCGCGTCATCGCCCTGCTGCACGAGGACTTCGAAGAGGTTGGCGCCAGCGGCCGCCACTGGCACCGCGACGCCATCGTCGACCACCTCGCCAAGGACCCCGGCGTCGGCTCGGAGACCAGCCAGGTCGACGCGAAGTTCGTCAGCCACGACGCCGTCCTGATCACCTACGCGGCCCGCTATCTCGACGAGTCCCACGCCGTCTCGCGGCGCTCCTCGCTCTGGATCCACGAGCACGGCAAATGGGCGCTCCGCTACCACCAGGGCACGCCGATCGGCTGAGGCGGACGACCCGCACGTCGCCTCCGGGCCGAGCCGCGTAGAATCAGGCGACCGCCCTGCCCCCATGGTGTAGCGGTTAGCACACCAGCCTTTCACGCTGGTAGCAGGAGTTCGATTCTCCTTGGGGGTACTTTCCGCGGCCGGCGGGCGCGACCAGTCAACCGGACGGCCACTGCCCGCGCGAGATCGCGCGTGAGGCCTCCGTCGACCTGGGCGACTTTGACACGGGTGAGGTCACGCTCGAGGCCTACGCGACGGATGCCGCCGGAACCGCGATCCGTCTCCGGATTCCTGGGACACCTACCTGGACTACGACCCACCGTCATCGGTGAGCCGCATCAGCTCGATCGCGCTCAACGCCGAGACGACGCGTGTGTCGTGGACGCCTGCGAGCGACGAAGGCTCCGGTATCGCCGGCTACGAGTACCGGCTCGAGACTGCAGACGGCAGCTTCACCGAGTGGAACACGACCCGATACCCCGGTGCGCAGATTCCCACGTCGTTTGAGGACGGCTGGATCGAGATCCGCGCCAAGGACAAGACCGGCAACCGCGGCCCGGCGGTCGGCGATGACATCATGGGCTACCGGGCGAGCATCGCGGACAAAGCTGCCGAGGTGTACCGCTTGGTCAAGGAGTTCGGCAACGACATGCTGCCGTATATCGGCGGGTTCATCTGCGGCGAACACGGCGGCGTGTGCTCCAAGATTCCGCAGCGAGATTCGGTCAAGTGGCTGATCGGTGAGATCGCCGGTGGCGTTCTCGTCGTCGGCGACATCCGCGACTTCATCCTCGCGATCCCGAAGGGCGACGGAGGCGCGGGTCTCATCGCGCTCGCCGGGCTCGTCCCGCTCCTCGGAGACAGCGGAAAGGCGGCCCATGCAATCCGGAAGTTCGTCAAGCGAACGAAGCTGCCGCTCGCCGATGTTATGAGTGCGGTGGCGAGGGTTGGCGGCAAGGACAGCAAGCTCACCGAAACGATCCTCGACCAGCTGACCGGCAAGGCTTACGGGAAGTTCCGCAAGTACGACATCTCCCACGATGGGGTCGAACAGCTCGCGCGTTCAGGCAACGACCTCGCGGCCATCGCGAAGCGGGCCCGACTGGCCCGCCGTCCGATGAGCGCAGAGGAGCGCGCCCAGGTCGAGAACTTCATCGGGCAGCATTGGAAGCACAAGGATGGGACCGCCGCCTCCGGCAAGCTTCGCGCGGAGGCGCTCGGCGTGGAATGCTCGCTGCGGTATCTGCAGCGCAACAAGGACATCAAGATCCTCGTGAGCGGCCGACCGAACACAAGGCCTGCCGTGAGTGGACCGGACATCGTCGCCTACGACACGCGCCGCAACCGGCTCATCGTCGTCGAGGCGAAGGGCACCCTCAGCTACAGCGAGCCGCTGACGCTCCGGAAGATGCAGTCCAAGGTCGGCGATGACTGGCACGTTCAACCGTCGGTCGCATGGTTGGTCGCGAAGCGCAAGAACGATTACGTCAAGGCGATGCTCGATTCGCCCAACAAAGAGCACCAGCTGGCGGGCAAAATGATGCAGCAGCTCCGTGACGGGAAGCGTACGAAGGTCGATCTGAAGATCGTCCACGTGCGCCCGGACAATCCTGGATCTCAGGCGTACGGCCAGGGCGTCGACGCGGTCACGAGAAACGTGAAAGCGTCATCGCGGGTTGACCAGCTGGACGTGATCGATGTCCCATACTAGGCCGGTGCAGATGCTCTCCCTCGACGAGATTCGGCTCGGTCTGGCCCAGGCTGAGCGCGATGCCGCGGAGTACGAGTCGCTGACGTTTTCCGAACGAGCGGCTCGCGCTGAGCGTTGGCT
This sequence comes from Actinomycetes bacterium, assembly GCA_023429855.1. Taxonomy (GTDB): domain Bacteria; phylum Actinomycetota; class Thermoleophilia; order Solirubrobacterales; family Solirubrobacteraceae; genus JAGIBJ01. The sequence goes on along the minus strand of JAEZDB010000274.1, from coordinate 15,555 downwards.
CGATCTCGATGAACGTCGGAATCGCGACCGGTTCGCCGCTCTGGCGCGAGAGCTCGAAGTGAACCTCGACGGAGCGGGGGATCCTGCCGACTGGGCACGGGTCGGAGGCTTCTGGCATCTCGCTGGGAACGACCGGGCCGCCAAGCCGTGGCTCAAGCGGGCATTGAAGGAGCGGAAGCATGCCGCCTCCGACCGTACGCGTGCCGGAGCGCTCTACCTCCTCGGCGAGGTTCGCAAGGCGAGCAAGCTTGGCGGCGACAGCACGGTCGTCCGGTTGGCGGAGGTCGCCCACGAGGGTGCTGTCGAGCGCCTGCCCGAGATCCGCACGCGTTTGCTGACGGTCGCTATGGACGTCACCCACGGACCGCAAACCGACGACGGTGGAACCCCCCTCACGGTGTGGGACTGGATCGAAGAATCCTTCGCGCTCGAATCGCGCCTCACGGGCACGCCAGTTCCATCACATGCCGAGATCCTCGAACGGATCGGGGTGCTGTCCAGTGAACCGCGCCCGCAGTCGACGGTTGCTCCTCCTCTTGAGGTTGGGCATCGCGAGGACCTGCCGACCGGCGCCTGGCTCCAGGTCGACAAGTCGGATTGGATCGAGGTGTTCGTACCGCCGTCGTTCTCCCTCGTCCTCCGGCAAGAACGCGAGCGTTGGGGGGCGTGGGTCCCGGACGGCCCGTTGAGTAGTGGTCGGTGGATCCTGGACCCGGAGTTTCCAGACTGGCGTCATGCCGCCGCCGAGGCGGCACAGACCGTTCGGGTCAACATCGGACGGACCGAGGGTGACGCCGTCGCCGAGCTTGCGTTCAGGACTGGAGGTCATGCCGGCCCGTCGGTCTCCGTGCCTCCGCCAGCCGCATCCGCTGCCGCCGATACCGACTACCCGACCATCGAGTTCTCTGGATCGAACATCGTCGAGGTCCAGCTCCACGACGACCTCTTTGTCGAGTTCAGGACCGAGCTGGGCGAGGACGCGTGGTACGGCCGGGTGTCGTTCGACCTGCTCGCGCCGATGGACGACGTCGTCCCCCCGCCACATGCCACCTGGCAAGACGCCGCGCGGCAGATGTTGATCTGGCTCGCAGAACATCAGCACGGCCGCGGCGTCGCAGCGTTGGAGCAACTCCTCCGCGAGCACGCGTAGCCGGGTCGACAAGCTCGACAGCATCGACGTGCCCTACCCGCGGTCATGATCACGTTCTCGGTCGACGATCTCCGCGCCGGTCTCCTGGATGCGCAGCAGCTCGCGGCGTCCTCAGGATCTTCCCGCGAGGCCGAGAAAGCCTCCCGCGCTCGTCGGTGGCTCGGTCTTGACGGCGACGCCGAGGCGTTCGCGGCGATTGCCAGCGAGCTCGAGGAGTATGTAGACGAGGACTCCGAGCCGTGGCAGCTGGCTCGCATCGCGGGGCTTTGGCACCTTGCAGGCGACGACGAGCCGACTCGCCGGTGGTGCGAACGGGTCGTGCGAGAGTGCCGACAGGAGGTCTCACCCTGGGTGCGGGCCGGCGCGTTCTACCTGCAAGGGGAGTTCAAGCACGCGTCGCGGGCGGACGAAGGCGGGGCCGCCGCACTGCTCGCCAACATCGTTCGCCGTAAGAACCTCGACGAGCTCGCCGAAGTCCGGGCGCAGCTGGTGCAGACGGCGCTGGTCGGCGGCGGAGGCCCTCACGACTCGGCGTCCGGCGACCCGCTCACGGAGTGGGACTGGCTGGAGGAGTCGTTTCTGCTGGAGTCCCGCTTGCTCGGTTCACCTGTGCCCTCGCATCTGGAAATGCTTCAGCAGTGCGGTGTGTTGCGTGAGGGGCGAGCGCCTGACGTGCCGGCGCCGTGCTCGCCGGAGGTCGGTCTTCATCGCGGCGATCTCGACGGAGGGTGGCTGCGGGTGACCGGGGAGGACGAGGTGGTCGTGCGCGTGGCTGCGGAGTTGTTCGTTGTACTGCGCCTCGGAAAGTGGTCGCGGGCCGGCTGGCTGGGTTTGCGTGGATCGCAGCAACGGTCGCGGACAGCGGGCGGGTTGCGGGTTCCGGTGACGCCGAAGGGCAGCAGCTGATCGATCCGGCGACGGGGACTGGAGCAGCGCCCGCTAGCGGCGTCTTTGTTTTCGTCCCAAAGGGTGCCCCCGTCGGGACCGCAGGGCCGCACCGTTGCCACGGCGCCGGTGAGTTCGATCTCCGCGTTCGGCCGGACGCCTGACACGATCGTGTGGCGACAGCAGCAAGGCCTGCACACGGCACCGCTAGTCGAACCATCCAGCTAGCAAGGCGCCATGGCGTCCTTTGACGGTCCGCCCAGGCACCGTTGCCAGGTGCAGCCGAGCCGGCCCGTTGAAGACTGCAGAAGCTCGCCTTCCCGTGCGCCCTCGCAAAGCGAGGCGTGACTCAAAAGTGTGCGCCTCTTTACACTTGGCGCCGATGGTCCAAGTCGCCGCCCAGCGAGAGCCCCGACGGGTGTCGGTCGTCGCGCCGGTTTACAACGAAGCCGAAGGCATCGGGGAGTTCGTCCGCCGGACGACCGCGGTGCTGCGCAGCTATCCCGACTGGGAGCTGATCCTCGTCGACGACGGCAGCGCCGACGACACGCGCCACGTCCTGCGCGAGCTTGCCGACGCCGACCCGCGCATCCGCGTCATCGGCCTCGCGCGGAACTTCGGCCAGCCCGTGGCGACGTCGGCAGGTCTAGCCCACAGCTCCGGCGACGTGACGGTGATGATCGACTCCGATCTCCAGGACCCGCCCGAGGTAATCCACGAGATGGTCGACAGCTGGCGGACGGGCGCAGAGGTCGTGCTCGCCGTGCGGGCCGAGCGCACCGGCGAAACCCGCTTCAAGCTCGTCACGGCGCGGCTGTTCTACCGCATGTTCAGCCGCCTCACGGGCGTGTTCCTCGCTGAGAACGCCGGCGACTTCCGCCTCCTCGGCCGCCCCGCGCTCGACACGTTCCTCGCGATGCCCGAGCGCACGCGCTTCGTGCGCGGGATGACGTCGTGGATCGGGTTCCGCCAAGGCAAGGTGCTGTACAACCGCGACCCGCGCACCGTCGGGCAGACGAGCTACTCCAAGCGCAAGCTGTTCCGGCTCGCGTTCGACGCCGTCGCCTCGTACTCGCAGGTGCCGCTCAAGGCGGCGACGGTCCTGGGCTTCGTCCTCTCGATTACCGCGTTCCTCTTCGCCGGCTTCTTCCTGCTGCGGCGCCTGTTCGGCCCCTACATCCCGGGCCTCTCGACGACGAACATCCTCATCCTGATGCTCGGCGGCATCCAGCTGATCTTCTTGGGCCTGCTCGGCGAGTACCTCGCGAAGATCTACGACGAGGTCAAGCAGCGCCCGCTATTCGTGATCGAAGAGCGCGTGAACTTCGACGAGGCCGAGGTCGCGCCCACCGCCGCCACGTCGCAGCCGGTGGCAGTGCGCGCCACCGGTGCCGCCCTGCTCGCACCTGCGCCGGATCAGGCGGTCCCGGCCGACGGCGGCCGCGAAGCCGCGACCGCGGGCGACGCCTCGCAGGAACGCACCGGCGACCTGGCCTAGCTCCCTCGCTCAGCTGACGAGCGTGTCGACGTGGTGGCGGAACACCACGAGGCGGTTGAGCGCGAAAGTGGTCAGGACGATCGGCGGGACGATCACGACCTGCGCGAGCAGCGGGTCCATCCCCGCCCGCTCGATGAGCAGGGCGAGCAGGACGACGTTCGCGATCGCGGCGCCGATCTGGACGGAGAAGAACCGGATGACGAGCGACGAGGAGTGCTCGGCGACGCGGAAGGTAAAGCGGCGGTTGAGAAAGTAGGCGATCGAGATCGCCACCGCGCTCGCGGCGACGGACGCGGCGACGTAGCTCACGTCGAGCGCGAGCAGGCTGGCGTAGACGGCCATGTTGATCGCGGTGTTGGTCACCCCGACGACGACGAACCGGACCAAACGCAGGAGCTCGCGCACATGAAGGTCGGACCGGCTCACGTCGCCGACGGTACCGAAGCCGCGCGCTGACGCGTCCGCCAGATGGGTGGCGCGGCGACGTTTGCGGCGCGGTACAAGTCGGCGCGACTTACGTCGCTTCCTTGAGCAACGTCACTCTGAAAAGGTATGCGCCGTGTCCCAACCTGCACTGACCGACGCTGCAGAAGGCGAACCGGACGCCACTGACCAGGCGGATGGAACCGCCCCCGAGGCGACTTCGGAGGCGACCACGGAGGAAGTCCCGCCCAAGCGCGGTCTCCGCGAGCGCCTGCGGCGCACGCCCCTTGAGCTCGTCATCCTCGCCGCGATCGCCGCCGTCACGCGCTTTGCGACGCTAGGCAGCCCGCGGGCGATCGTCTTCGACGAGGTCTTCTTCCGCGAGTGGGCGCTCTCCTACAAAGCGGGCACGTTCTACTTCGACATCCACCCGCCGCTCGGCAAGCTCCTGCTGGGCGCCTGGGGGGCCCTCGCCGGCGTCGACGCGACCGCGATGAGCACCGATCCGGCGGTCGCGCTGCGGATCCTCCCTGCGCTGGCCGGGACGCTCCTGATCATCGTCGTCTACATCTTGATCCGGCAGCTTTGCGGCAGCCGCAAAGTGGCGACGTTCGGCGCCGGCCTGCTGCTGCTCGACAACGCGCTGCTGGTCGAGTCGCGGCTCACGCTGATCGACTCGATGCTGCTCCTGTTCGGCATGAGCGCGGTCGTCGTCGCGCTCGCCGCACGTCAGCGCACCGGCCGCGCCTACTGGTGGCTGCTGGCCGCGAGCGCCGCCCTCGCTGGCTGCGCCGTCGCGACGAAGGTCAGCGGGCTCACCGCGTTCGGTCTGATCGGGCTGATCTGGCTGGCCGACGTGATCCGCGAGCGCCGCTCGTGGCGCCCGGTGCTCGGGCAAGCGGTCGTGCTCGGGCTCGTCCCGGCGACGGTGTTCGTGATGACGTTCGCCATCCACTTCGCGCTGCTGCCGAAGTCCGGCGGCAACTACGACAACTACATGCCGACGGAGTTCAAAGCGACGCTCCAGGGCAACCCGGGATACAACGCGGACGCCGAGCGCTCGTTCCCGCAGAAGTTCGCCGACCTCAACAAGGCGATGCAGGACGGCCAGCTTTCGCTCTCCACCGGCTCGCACCCGTACGCCTCCAAGTGGTCGAGCTGGCCGATCATGAAGCGCGGGATCTTCCTCTACCTCAAGCCGGCTGCCGACGGCAAGATCCGCTACATCTACACCCTCGGCAACCCGGTGGTCTGGTGGGGCACGTTGCTCGGGGCACTGGTCGTGGTGATCGGCCTGATCGCCCGCCCGCGAAGGTTCGCGCCCTACAAGTGGGCGTTGATCTTGCTCGCGATCGGCTGGGCCGCGAACTACCTGCCGTTCGCGTTCATCGACCGGCCGATGTTCCTCTACCACTACCTCTTCGCGCTGATCTTCAGCGTCGCGTTCGTCTCCATCGGGATCGGCGTCCTGACGGGCTGGATCAAGGAGGACGACGACCACCCCTGGTCGTTCCCCTCGCGCTGGTCGGAGGGCGTCTACTGGGCCGTGCTCGGCGCGGCCCTGTTGAGCTTCCTTTACTTCGCTCCCCTCACCTACGCACTGCCGCTCACGAACGACGGCCTCGAGTCACGCATGTGGCTCTCGACGTGGCGATAACCCCATGGCTCTGATCTTCCTGCTCTCCGCACTCGCGCTGGGCGCGACGCTCGTCCGCCGCATCCCCTTCCCGCTCTACCGGTTCGAGGCGGTGGCGATGGCCGTCGTGCTCGGCCTGCTCAGCTGGACCTGGATCGCGTTCCTCGCCGTGCTCGTCCTGCCCTACGACGTCGCCCTGCCGCTCACCGTCACCATCAGCGCCGTCCTGATCCTCGTGCTGTGGCGCGGCGGCCGTACCCCAGAGTGGGCGCCGCTGGAGGGCGGCCGACGGGCCTGGGTGGTCTGGGGCATCGCCACGGCCGTCACCACGCCGATCCTCGCCCGGCTCTTCTGGACGCACAGCCTCCCGCGCGACGCCGACGGGATCTGGACGGCCGGCGCCAGCTGGGGCGACTACGGCGCTCACGCCGCATTCGTGAGCCACATGAACGCCTTCCCCAAGCTGCCGACCGACCTCTCCATCGCGGCGGGCGAGAAGATCACGTACCCGTTCCTGATGGACATGCTCTCAGCCCTCTACCTGCAGGGCGGCTGGTCGCTGCACCCCAGCTTCTTCTGGCCGGGCCTGCTGCTGGCGCTCGCCTGCGTCCAGCTGCTGATCACGGTCGGCCTGCGCCTCTTCGGCCGCATCTCGGTCGGCGTCGGCGGGCTGGTGCTCGCCCTCACGATGGGCTCCGCGGCCGGCGCCTGGACGGCCTGGAACGACTGGCGCGAGAGCGGCCAGGGCTTCTTCGCGTTCCTCGGCGCGCTACCGAGCGACTACTCCGCGGTCAACGACGTGAACGCGCACGTGACGAACCTCGTCGTCGACGCGTTCCTCCCCCAGCGCGCGATCCTCTTCGGGATCGCGGTCGGGCTCATCGTGCTGACCTTCCTGCACGCCGCTCGCGAGCGCGACGACACCCGGCTGCTGTGGCCCGCGGCGGTCCTCGTCGGCCTGATGCCGATGACGCATGCGCACACGTTCATCGTCGGCGGCGCGCTCCTGGCGACCGTCGCGCTTGAGGCCGCATGGCGCACGCGCTCCTTCCCCAAGGCGCATGCGGGGGCGATCGGCCTAGCGCTGATCATCGCCGCGCCGCAGCTCCTATGGCAGCAGACCGCCAACGGCCGCGGCACCGGAGGCCGGTTCCGCCTCGGCTGGATGGTGCAGGAGGGCGAGTCGATCTTCGGGTTCTGGTGGGCGAACTTCGGCCTCCTGGGCCTGATGCTCATCGTGATCCCGATCGCGATGCGCCGCCACCGGCAGCTGCTCTGGCTCCTGCCGCTGCTGGTGCTGTTCGTGATCGCCCACCTCTACGCGTTCCAGCCGTTCGAGTACGACAACCTCAAGCTGATCAGCTGGGCGCTGCTCCTCGCTGGGTTCTACGTCGCGTACCTGGCCAGCGAGCTCGTCCGGCGCAGCCGCGCGTGGCTCGCGCTGGTGATCCCGCTCGGGCTGTTCGTGATCACCCCGGGCGTCCTGGCGATCGTCCACGAGTTCCAGATGCGCGACCAGTTCGCGTCGCCGGCCGACATCGAGCTCGCCGAGTGGGTCGGCAAAAACACCCCGCCCGACGCGGTCTTCGCCTCCGACGACCGCGCCAACAACCCCGTGTCGACCCTCGCCGGCCGCAGCATCCTCATGGGCTACCGCGGCTGGCTCTTCAGCTACAACATCCCGTCGGCCGAGCGCGAGGCGGCGATCAAGGCCGCCTTCGCCGGCCGCTTCGACGATCCCGGCCTGCGCCGGTACGGCGCCAACTACCTGCTGGTGTCGGCGTCGACCGATCCGCAGTGGGGCGTCGACGAGGCCGCGCTCACGCCCAAACTGGTGGCCTTCCGCAACAGCGCATGGCGGGTCTACAAGATCTGGCCGTAGCGAGCCCGCCGTGCGGGCCGCGACTCCGCGATAAGCCGATTTCTGGCTGAGCGCGATCACCGGTACGATCCGTCGCGTGAGCGCGCGCTCGACAGACACCCCGGTCGACGAGGCCAGCGCCGCAGAGCGCGGCGCTGTCCGCTCGCGCAAGCCCGACCGCCGACGCGCGCGGACCCGCGCCACGATCCTCGCGGCCGCGGTGGAGCTGTTCGCCCGGCAGGGCGTGCACGGCACGACGGTCGAGGAGATCGCCCAGGCGGCGGGCACCTCGGCGGGCACGATCTACTTTCACTTCGGCGGGAAAGACGGTGTCGCCGCGGCCACCGTGCACGAGGCGCTCGACGTCGCAGAGGCGCAGCTCGTCGAGGCGCGCGCCGATCGCACGCCGCTCGATCGCCTCTTTGCCAGCTTCGAGGTCTACGTGCGCTTCGCGGTCGAGCAGCCGCTGGCGTTCCAGCTCCTGTCGCAGGGCGCCGGATTCACCGGCGACGAAGCCGTCGATGGCGAAGGGCGCGACGCCACCGCTCGCATCCAGGCCTTCCTGGCCCTGGTGACTGCCGACCTCGCGGGCGCCGTTGCGCAGGGCGAGCTCGAGGCCGTCCCGCCGCCGGAGGCGCTCACGCTGCTCTGGTCCACGTGCAGCGGGCTGGCGGGCCTCGTCGCCCGGACCGACGCGCTGCAGGTCACCCCCGACGTTGCCGAGCGCACCCTCGCGTTGGGCCGCCGCGTGCTGCTCGAAGGCCTCAGAGCTGGCGCACCGGGACCGGATTCCCGCCGTTAGCCAGGCGCACGTCGACGACGCGCAGCAGCTCGCCGGCCGTCTCGCCGTCGTCCGGGAGCGTCGCGGAGGCGTAGAGGCACTCGATGCGGTGCGCGAGCGCGCCGAGCGCCGCGAACGCCACGGTGGTGGCGTGGTCGACCTCACGCGGCCCAGCCCCCGGGAGCACGATCGCGAACTCGTGGCCGCGCCGACGCGTCAGCGTGTCGTTTGGGCCGAGGGCGTTGTGGAGCGCCTGCGCGGCCTCGTTCAGCAGCGCCTCGCTCGTCAGGCGGCTGTTCTCGAACGTCTCGACGAGCTCGATCACCACGACCGCCAGGCCGCCGTCGCCGGCCTTCGCTGTCGCGGCCGCGTCGGTGAGCACGCGGTCGAGCATGTGGCGGTTGCCGACGCCGGTCACATGGTCGAGCTCCACCAGCTGTTCAAGGCTGCGGCCCTGCGACTCGGCGAGCTCGAGCGCGAGCATGCACGAGATCGCGAGCGACCAGATGGCGGGCGCGATCAGCGCGATCGACAGGAGCTGCCCGCGCACGTCGCCGCCGTCGATCGCAATGCCTGCGGCAGCCAGCGCGAACATCAGCATCGCGGCGCCCAGATGCCACCCGAGCTGGCGGCGCGAAGTGGTGCGGATCGACAGGAAGGGGCCGATGAACATCGCACCGGTCAGCGCCACGATGTCGTCGGCGTCGAGCAGCCAGAAGGCGGCCGCAGTCGCCGTGTACGACGTCGCCAGGAGCGCGTGGCCCTCGATGCTGTTGGGCGGCACAGGCGTGCGGCGCGTGAGCAAGCCTGCAGTAAAGGCGGCAAACGTCACGAGGATCGCGAGGTCACCCAGGCCGTCGGCGCCGCTGGCCGCGATGGTCGCGGCGGCGAGGACGAAGAAGGCTGCGTACGCGATCTGCGTGTAACGCCAGAGCCACGGGTGTACGGCGAGATCGCCGCGCCGCAGTCCGCGGACGTCGCCGTCGGTCGCGGTGTCGATGAGCTCGGGCGCAGGGCTCTCGTCGCCGCGGACGTCGGCCGAGCCCGTAGCCGGAGCGCGTTGCTGATCGTCGCCGAGCCGCTTGTGAACCACATCGAGCAGGTGGCTGGCATCGAGGCCGTCGCGCGGGAAGGTCGCGATCCCGAACGCGGCCGACAGCACCGGTGCCTCGTCGTCGCCGGTGCCGACCTGGCCGAGCGCCTCGGTCAATCGCTCGACGTACTGGCTGGCCGCAAGCGCGTCTGCACCTGGCAGCACGAGGCAGAGCTCGTCGTCGACGGCGCGCGTTACGGTGTCGTGCGGCTCGGCCAAGCTGGCCGCCAGGCGCGCCGCGGTCGACAGCAGCACGTCGCCGCGTTCCCGGCCGAGCCGCTCGTTGAGCCCGGTGAAGTCGAAGAGGTCGGCGGCGACGATCGAGAACGACTGCCGCGTGCGTGCGTGCACCTCGATCTCTGCCTCGAGCCGCTCAGTCAGCAGCCGCTGGTTGCCCACGCCGGTGAGCGGGTCGACGCGCAGCAGCTCGGCGAGCTTGTCGCCCTGGTGCTCGATGGCCGACAGGACGTACATCGCGCACGCGGTGAGCGTCCAGACCCCGAACACGAGCGCCACGACGGTGAGCACTCCGAACACGTCGTGCGAGAGCCAGAGCGAAGGCCCGATCAAGCAGACGCCGGCCGCGGCGAGGTGCCCGACGAGCTGTCGATGCGTCGCCGCGCGGATCACGGCGAGCGGGGCGATGAACATCGCGCCGCCCAGCGGCACCGCCCAATCCGGAGCCATCGCGAACTCGGCGGCGCCGATGAGCACGTAGACCGACGCCAGCGAGAGGTGGCTGGGCCAGCTCCCGGACGGCGGAGGTGACGTCGCGAAGAACGGCACCGCGCAGACCGCGAGCGCACCCGCGAGCGCCATCACCTGCGGCGAGCCGCCCTCGAGGCCCAGCAGCGCCGTGACCAGCGCGACCAGCGACAGCGAGACGGCCTGCGCGCGCCAGATGCCCGGATGTGCAGCCAGGCTCTGACGAGACACCCGTGGCGCGTTGATCTGCGCGGCGGGAAGCATGAGTCCTCCGGGTGGACTGGGTGGACCGCGGCCGAGTGACGCGGCGGACGCGGCGGTGCGGTGCTCCGGGGACGGGCCAGGAGCGTTGAGGGGCGCTCCAAAAGTTAGCTCGCGGGGTGCGGCGGAGCAAGCGGGCGGGCTCCGGACTCGAAGAAAGTTTTGGAGTCGAGTATAAAACTCTAGATGACCCCATCCTCACCGCTGATGGCAGCCAGCTGTCCCGAGGGGCTCGCGGCCGGAGAGCCCGCTCGTCGCCGCGTCGGCGGCGACGGCCGCATCGACCGCACGCGCCGGCGGATCATGGGCGGCGCGCGGATCCAGTTCGCCGCGGCTGGCTACGCCGGGACGACGGTCGGTGAGATCGCCCGCGTTGCCGACGTGTCGGTGGGGTCGGTGTACCTGCACTTCGCCAGCAAACGCGAGCTGGCGCTCTGGTACGTGTTCGAGGCGCTCGGCGCGCTGGCAGAGGAGCTCCGCAGCCTCGGGCGGGTGCTCTCGCCGGGAGACTGCCTGGCGGCGGCCAATGCGGCCTTCCTGCGGCACGTGCAAGACGACCCAGTCGCCTATCGGCTGTGGCTGGTGGCGCTCGTCGACCCGGTGAGCGAGCCGGGCTGCGAAGACGTGTACGAGGCGATCGGGCAGCGAGCGCAGGAGATGGCGGCGCAGGTGGCCCAAGACAGCGGCCTGCTCGACGGCAACCTCGTCTCTGCCGAGCTGACCGGAACGCACCTGCTCGCGAGCTGGACCGGCGTCGCCAGCATGATGGTGCGCGCCGACGGGCTTGCGGTGGACCCGCGCCTTGCGGCGCAGGCGCTGGATGTCTCGATCGAGCTGCTCACCGAGCGTCTCGCGTCGCTCGCCTCGCGGGTCTAGGGCGGTGCCTCGTCGTCGGCAAGCTCTCGACGGCGCATGCGGCGTCAAACGACCTCGCGCGTGCGAGCACGGGGGAGCAGTCCGTCGGCGACCATCTGGAAGGCGAAGTGCAGGGTGCGGCGTACTTCGACGCCTGGCTCATTCACGAGGTGGACGGCGATCAGGCCGGTCCACGCGCCCCAGAGGTAGTTGAGGATCTCGTCGGCCGGAGCGGTGCGGATCTCACCGGCTGCGGCTGCTGCTTCGACATCGCCGCGCAAGGATTGGGCCGCCGCCGAAAGGTCGTAGCTCCCGGGCTCGCCCTCGGGTGGGGCGATAGCCGACAGCTCGGCCTCGCGCGCCGAGAGCCAGAAGCTGGAGGGCCGTTGCACGGCGAAGTCGGCGTAGGCGTCGCCGGTGTGGACGAGGCGCTGAAGCGGCGATTCCGACCAGTAGCGCACGCTCAGACGCTGGCCGCGTTCCTCGACGGCGCGCTGCACGAGCGCCGCGTGGAGATCTTCTTTGCTGCCGTAGTGCACGTAGACGGAGCCCACGGAGACGCCAGCTGCAGAGGCGATGTCGTCGATGGTCGTGGGTCCGACGCCCTGCGATGCGAAAAGCCGCTCCGCGGCGGCGGCGATGGCGGCGCTGGTGCGTTCGCCGCGGCGAGACGTGGTCATGGGGGAGGCCGTTTGTGGAGTTCGGGAGAGGTGCAGGTGGCGGCGAACGCTAACGGCGAAAACCGGTAGAGAGAATTCTTCAACGGCGCTCAATCTGTGAATTGATATTCAGCAAATCTCCACATCCGTGAGGGCGGGTGGCGCAATCCGGTGCGGGGGCGTCTGGCTTAGCGGCGACCTCGACGGCCGTAAAGCCCTGGCAGAACGGGCGCGTCGACCCGCTGCCCAGGCACGCGGTACGCCTGCGATCCAGGACCGGCCTGTCGCGCAACAAAGGGTAATTGAGATGATCCTCGGTGGTAACTGAGCCGACCCTCATTTTGGTGAGTAATCTGACTCGAGGAAAAGGTGGAAGTGTCGACAGCCACACGGTAGGGTGACGGTCCGCAGTCGCTTGCGCGCCCGCCAGCGCCCGCCCCGGTCACGGGCGGGCGCCGCGTGACCGGCGGTGCCTCATCAGCACCGATCACCAGGCACTATCGGCCGGTAGCGTCCTCGTAATGACCGATATTGCGAACCGTGGTACCGGTGAGCAGACCGTCGACCTGGGGATCGTCTCCCGCGAGATGGTGCGGCTCTTCAAAAGCCAGTTCGGACGCGGCCCAACGGTGTCGCGCACGCACTGGGCCGGTCCCGACACGATCATCTGCATCCTCGAGGACACCCTCACCCCAGCCGAGCGCAAGCTGATCGACCTGGGCCAGCATCAGGCCGTGCGAGACATCCGCACGGCGCTTGAGCATGCGACGGTCCCCGAGTTCTGCGCGCCGATCGAGGCGCTGACCGGTCGCAAGGTCAAGGCCTTCACGAGCGCGCTCGACACCGTCGCCGACGGCCTGGCGATGGAGATGTGGGTGTTGCATCCGGTTGGCTACGAAGGCGTGGGACGCGTGGAGCGGGGGAGCCAGATCGGGGAGATCGGGCCAGCCGGCCGCCGGATCCGCACCAACGTGTCCGACGGTTTCGGGCCGATCGCGCCGGCCTGATCGGCCACTGCCGCTGGTCGATCTGGTGTAATCGTGGGGTCGCTCGGCAGCGGGCGATCGGCACGCACGCCGTCTCAGGGTGCTTGTGCCCAACCCCCTTCTGACTGGAGCGGGCGCGGGTCCAGGTTCCACTTGGAGGTGCTGGTCGCTAGATCCACTGCGGAGTAGCGATGCGCGATGCCATTTCCCCCGACCGGGGGCCGTCTCCGACGGAAGAATTCGGAGAACACACCCTTACCTCGCGCGAGTTCGTCGCGCTTACCGGCGTCAGCGCCGAGCGGGTGCGCACCTGGCAGCGCCGGTTCGGGTTTCCAGCGAGCACTCCCGACCGGCGCGGGCGCCGCGGGTTCTTCGCCTCCGACGTGCCGCGCGTGCTCGCGGTCAAGCAGATGGTCGCGGCGGGCGAGCCCGTGGCCGACGCCGTGCGCGGCGTGTTGGCAGGCCGCTCGCTCCACGCCGACACCGACGTGCTCGAGGCGTCGTTCGGCGCCCTGGCTACGCCGGTGGTCGCGATCGCTGGACCGGCGCCGACGGAGGTCTTCTGGGCCAACGCGGCCGCGCGTGAAGCAGCGCCGGGCGGCCCGGCCGCCGTGCAGCTGCCGCACGGCCTGTCGGAGCGCGGCTCGACGCTCCACAGCCTGTTGATCGAGCCGCCCGGCGAGCCCGTGTGGCTGGCTCACCGGCCGTGGTTCGCTGCATCCGAACCGGACCACGTCGAGGCGCTGCCGACCCCCGCCCGCGCGATGGCGTGGTCCCTGGGGGCACCGGCGTTCGTGCCCGCAGTGCTCGTCGTGATCGACGTGCCGAGCGTCGAAGAGGCGGAGTCGACGAGCGACGGCGCCGAGGCGTCCGGGTCGCCACGCCAGCAGGCGCTCGTCGAGCATGAGTGGGCGACGGCGATCGGCGCTGCCCGTCGGGCGCTGCAACGCGGCGCCGGCGGCAAAGCCGTCGACCAGGCCCTCGGTGCGCTCGTAGCGGGCGGGGTGGCTCGCGACGCGGTGGTCGTGGTCCAGCAAGCCGAAGAACTCCGCGCAGTACGCACCACACGGGGCCACCTCGTGACGGCGCCGCTGTCGGCGGCCGCTGCGCGGGAGCTGCGCGCCGCGCTCGACGACGTGCCGGTGGTGCTCGGTTCGGCCGTCGCCGACGAACTTGCCGACGCCGAGGGTGCGTGCGCGATCGCTACGCCGCTGGTCGCCGGACGCGTCGAGGTCGGGTACCTGGTGCTGATCAGCGACGCCGACCCCGACCTGGGCGCGGCGCACGTGGACCTGATCACCGCGTTCGCCACGACGCTCGCCGCAGCGATCACCCGCGACCGCGCGGCGGCCGCGCTGCGCCGCGTCCGAGGCGACTAAGCCGCGGCTCGAGCGGCTCGGCGACCGCCCGCCGAGCCGCTCAGTCGTCCCAGTCGCGCGCCGCTACGCCGGTGTAGTCGACCTGGTTCACACGCGCGGCAAACGCGGCCCCGATCGGCTTCTCCAGCGCCTCCAAGTAGCAGGGCGTCATGCCGGCCAGAAAGACCGGGAACAGCATGATGGTGAGCTGGCGAGGCGTCATCCCGAAGTCGGAGCCGAACGCGCAGATGAGCGCGCTGGCGTTGATCCGCAGCGGCTTGCCCGTACCGACCAGGTACTCCTCGACGTCGAACGCCAGGCGCACATAGGGCCCGTCGTGCAGGCCGTACTTCTTCGCCTCGGCCATCATCGCCGGGATGCGCTCGTCGCCGTTGTGCAGCGGACGGCCGTAGCCAGCGAGCTTGCCTTGCGTGCGCAGGTGCTCGTCGACGCACTCGGCGATCGTCTTGCCGGCCTGCACGCCAGCCATGGTCCGCTGCAGGAACGAGATGGCCTTCCAGTCGATGCGGCGGCCGAAGATCGCCGCCTCCGAGACGGCGTGCGCCGCGGAGAGCGCGAGCGCCGAGGTGCTGCGCATCGAGCCAGCGAGGCTCGCGACGCGGTTGTTCCACACGCGCGCGTCGGGATAGCTCGTATTGACCCAGAACGTGTCGAGCAGCGCGGCCTGATCGTCGGAGAGCTCGAGCCCGGCGCCGACGGCCTGGAGCTGGATCCAGCTCGTGTCGTGCATGACCTCGGCGTGGATGTCGCGGCCGCGGAAGACCGCGCGCTCACCCGGGAACGCTGCGCCGACGCTCGTGACGAACGTGCCGGTGTGGGCGTCGAGCGGGTGCGGCGCCGGGGCGGCCGTGGGGGGGTCTTGCATCGTGGTCATCGGGCGACCTCCTGGCCGGAACCGGCGCCCGCGAGCGCGAGGCGCTCGGCTGGGTCGTCGAGCAGTTCGATCTGAGGAAAGGGAAACGCCTTGAAGCCGAGCTCGGCCTGCTCGAGCGCGTGTGCTGCAGCGCCGGGCAGGCGCAGCAGCAGGTAGAGCATCTCGCCCTGCGCTGGGCTGAGGCCGAGGTCGAGCAGCGCTGCCGCGGCGGCGCCGGCCATCGAGACCGGCGCTCCGACGATCGCGCCCAGCTCCAGCGCGTGCTGGCCGAGCCAGGCGACGAGGCCGTCCGGCGTGTGCTGGGCCAGCTGCGTGAGCGTCTGCCGGACGGGCGTCGCGAGCTGGGCGGCATGAGGCTCAAAGCCGGCGCGGTGCTCCATCTCGGGCCACACGTCGTCGACGGCGACGGGCGGTGCGGCGATGTCGGCGCGCCACGCGTCAAGGTCGCGGCCGCAGCGCAGCAGCGCCTCCATCGCGCAGAACACGTCGCGGCCGCCGCCGCCCTGGCC
>JAEZDB010000183.1 GCA_023429855.1 Actinomycetes bacterium | reverse complement strand
GCGCCGCGCAGACGCGGGTCGCGATCGTCGCGGCGGGCGCCGGCCACCAGGCGGTCCTCCGCGCGCTCGCCGACCTGGGCCTCGATGAGCCCGCGACCGACGCGCTCGGCGTGCGCATCGTGCAGCTGCGGATGCCGTGGCCGCTGCCAGCCGACGAGGTCCGCGAGCTGCTCGGCGACGTCGAGACGGTCTTGGTAGTCGAAGACAAGCTGCCGTTCGTGGAGTCGCTGCTGAAGGAGGCGCTCTACGACGCGCCGTTGCGGCCCGTCGTCGTCGGCAAGCGCGACGCCACCGGCCAGCCGCTGCTCTCGCCCGCCGGGATGCTCACCGCCGACGACGTGGCCCTCGCGCTGGGCCGGGTCCTCGGGACGGGCCGCTTGCCGGCGTCAGCCTTGGCGCGGCTCAGCCAGCTCGGGGAGCGCACGGAGCCGCTGGCTCCGCAGGCCGGCAGCGTCGCGGTGCGCAAGCCGTTCTTCTGCGCCGGCTGCCCGCACAACGCCTCGACGCGCGCCGGCGCCGACCAGCTCGTCGGGGTCGGGATCGGCTGCCACGTGATGGTCGCCCTCGACGGCGGAGAGCGCCGCGGCCAGCTGCTCGGCATGCCGCAGATGGGCGGCGAGGGAGCGCAGTGGCTCGGCCTGGCGCCGTTCACCGCCGACGAGCACTTCATCCAGAACCTCGGCGACGGCACCTTCCACCACTCCGGCTCGCTGGCGATCCGCGCGGCCGTCGCCGCCGGGGTCAACATCACTTACAAGCTGCTCTACAACGACGCCGTCGCGATGACGGGCGGCCAGCAGGCCCAGGGCAGGCTCTCCATCCCGGCGCTGACGCGGTGGCTGGCGCTCGAGGGCGTGCGCCGCGTCGTCGTGACGTCCCCCGAGCCGGCCACGTACCGCGGCGTCGACCTCGATCCGATCGCGTCGGTGCATCACCGCGACGAGCTGCCGGAGCTTCAGCGCGAGCTGGCCACCGTCGGCGGCGTGACGGTGATCATCCACGACGACCAGTGCGCGATCGAGCTGCGGCGGGATCGCCGGCGCGGCGCCAAGCCGGCGCCTGCTGAGCGCGTCCACATCAACGAGCGGGTGTGCGAGGGCTGCGGCGACTGCGGCGCGAAGTCCACGTGCCAGGCGGTGCTGCCGGTCGAGACCGAGTACGGCCGCAAGACGCAGATCGACCAGACCTCCTGCAGCCAGGATCTCTCGTGCGTGAAGGGCGACTGCCCATCGTTCCTGATGGTCACGCCGGCCGCCGGCAAGGGCGGGCGCCCGCCGGTCCGCCTGGTTGGCGACGCACCGCCCCCGGTGGCGCTCACTGAGCCGGCGCGCAAGGTCGACAACGAGGTATTGATCCACATGCCCGGGATCGGAGGGACCGGCGTCGTCACCGTCTCGCAGATCCTGCAGATGGCCGCCCACCTCGACGGGCGCTACGCCGCAGGGCTCGAGCAGACGGGGCTGTCGCAGAAGGGCGGGCCGGTTATCAGCGACATTCGACTGTCGCGCCGCCCGATCGCCGGCCAGATCCGCGCCACCCGCGGCGGCGCCGACGTCCTGCTCGGCTTCGACCTGCTCGGCGCGGCGACCGTCAAGGCGCTGGAGGCCGCCGATCCGGCGCGGACCATCGCGGTCGTCTCGACCCATGAGACGCCGACCGCCGAGATGGTCGCCGACCCCACCCGGCGTTTCCCGTCGACGTCGCGCACCCAGGCCCGCATCGACGCCGCGACGCTCGCGACCGAGAACCTCTACCTCGACGCCACCGCGCTCGCCGAGCAGCTCTTCCACGACCACATGCCGGCCAACATGGTCCTCGTCGGCGCCGCCTTCCAGCACGGCTGCCTGCCAATCGACGCCGCGGCGATCGAGCACGCCATCGAGCTGAACGGCGTCGCAGTCGAGCGCAACCTCGCGGCGTTTCGCTGGGGACGCGCCGCGGTGGTCGACGCAGGCGCGGTCGAGCGGGCGCTGGCGGGCGGCGGAGCTGACGCGGCAGGCGGTCGAGACACCGCGGCCACCGCCACCCTGCACGTCTCGCACCACGAGGGCACGCTGGTCGAGCGCCGCGCCGCCGAGCTGCGCGACTACCAAGACGCCGCCTACGCCGCGCGCTACGTCGACGCCGTCGAGGCCGTCGCCCGCCGCGAGCGCGCAGTCCTCGGCGACGCCGCCGGCCCCGTCGCCGACGCGTTCGCCCGCAACCTCTTCAAGCTCCTCGCTTACAAGGACGAGTACGAGATCGCCCGCCTGCACCTCGACCCCGTCGAGCAGGCCCGCATCGCCGACGAGTTCGGCTCCGGTGCCAAGGTCAAGGTCCTCCTCCAGCCGCCGGTCCTGGCCAAGTTCGGCATCGAGCGCAAGCTTCGCTTCGGCCGCACCGCGCCGCTGCTCTTCCGCACGCTCAAGCCGATGCGACGCCTGCGCGGCACCGCGCTAGACCCGTTCGGCCACACCGAGGTCCGCCGCGTCGAGCGCGCGCTGCCCGCCGAGTACGAAGCGCTCGTCAACGCCGCCCTCGACCACCTCAGCCCGGAGACCCTCGACCAGGTCGTCGGCATCGCCGAGCTGCCCGACATGGTCCGCGGCTACGAGTCGATCAAGCTCGCCAACGTCGCGCGCTTCCGGGCCGAGGCCGACGAGCGCCTGCGGCGCCTCGCCCACCCCGAGCTTGGAGTCACGACGGCGCCGGTCCTGCTGCCGATGGCGCACACGCCGGGCGGGCGGTCAGCGGCATAAGCTGGCTCGACGCCGTGCGCATGTGCGCGGGAGCCGGCTCGTGTGCTGTCGAACTCGAAGCGCTCTGTCAACACCGCGTTGCCCGATGAACGCTGACGGAGGTCGGCGGTTTCGAGCCCGATGTCGACCTGTGCTCAGAGATCGGAACCGGCTTTCGCGATCTTGCTGACGGTGTTTGGAGAGATTCCGGCCGCTTCCGCGACCAACGCCAGCGTCGGCCGGTGCTCGCTCGGACGACGGGCCTCCCGGATTGCCTGATCGCGCAGGCGCTTGAACTCTGCAACCTGTTCGGGTCGGAGCTGCCGAGCGACCGCGTCGTCGTGCACGCGGGCGGCGCTGGATACCGCGTCAAGCTTGGGGCGCTGTGCCGCCTCTCGGACGTGCGCACGAGCATCGGCAGCCCGCCGCCTGAGTTTGTCGTAGTCCACGCGGAGCACAACATTCCAGTCGTGGCTTGGGTCTTTGCGGCGAACCTCCGCACCGCACTTCAGCTCCTTTCCGCCGAACGCATCGCTGAATTCATCGGCTACTGCGCGCGGCAGGTAGCCAACGTGTTCGCCTCGGATAAGGACTCTCACTGCGTTTGCATGCTTCGGGTGACGCTCTGGGCGAAGCGTCGCCTCGGGAAACGTGGTGTTGCCCGTGCGACGGTTCCGCATCAAACGGCGCGGTTCGTCGACGAATAGCTCGCGCAAGTACCCGAGCGCAACGCGAACGGACTCACCGGCAACGGCGTCTCGACTTAGGCACGAAAGGCGGGCGGCAAGAACGGCCGTGTCGGTGTCGACGAGCAGGCGGTAGATGTCGTGCGCGTCCTTGTCGATCAGGCGTCCCGGGTCATCCTTTCGTTCGCCGAGCTTGTGGAGCTTGGCGACCAGCAGCGCCGCCGGACCGGCGACGGCGACTGTCACCTCCCGTTCGTCGGTCGGGTCGAGCGCGCGGATCGTCATCGGCGCGTGGTCGACGACTGCGGCTTCCAACCCGGCCGCTCGGCGAGCCGCCTCCTTGCCGTGCGGAGGTATGACGGCGGACCGTCGCCGAGCAGAACCGGCAAGCGCTTCGGGCACCATGAGGTCGACGGGGATCCCGGCGGGCGAGAGCCAGGCGCCCGGCTGCGGATGGTCGAGGTCGCGGTAGAAACCTGCGGCCGTCATCGCCCGCTCGATCAGGGGGTCGTCGGCGAGGACGCGTGGATCGACGGCGAGGTCGCTGTCTTTGGTCGCCTCGGCGATCGCGAGGACCGTCGCGCCCGTGTGGAGGTAGACGGCCTGCGCGCCGATCAGGATCAATGCCGCGTGGTGATCGCGCAGTGCTTCCAAGGCATCGAGCAACGCCGTGCGAGCGGCGACAAGAAGGTCAGCGTCGCCAGCGGGACTCATCGCTCTGCATCCAATCGAGCAGCGCGGTCGCTTCGCTCGGGCTGCGTCCGGGGCCGGTGAGCAGGTCGACGGCGGCTTGACTTAGCGCGGCGAAACGCACGCCGTCGACGATCTCGGTCCGTTCCAGCGCAACGTCGTAGGCACCGACCGCCAGGGCCACGTTGGCGCCGCTCTCGGCCGGCCGCAAGGCGAGTGCCTCGATCGCCGCGCGTAGATCGCTTACATAGACCGTCGCAAGACGCGCGGGCGCGAACGGTGCCACGCGGACGGCGGCGAGCGATCCAGTTACCGCGTAGTCGAAGCCCTCCGAGCGTTTGAGTCGCATGAGGAGTGCCTCGAGTCCGCGGGGCTCGAGGAACGTCTCGACGGTGTTGGACTGCGCGAAGCCGTAGTCGTCGGCCCAGCGGGTCACCAGCGTGCGCCAGTCGACGGTGGTGATGGGTCCGTAGCGCTGGCGCTCGATCAGTCCCTCGCCTTCGAGGAACTCGACGACGCGGTAGGTCGCGCCGGTCGACGCCTCGGATCGCTCGGCGAGTTCCGGAACGGTGTAGGGCGGCGCGAAGTCGATGAGCGCGCGGACCACGCGCGCGGCCGGTGGGCCCTTGAGGGTTCCCCTCGGGCGCCCCGGACCGCGCCATGGGTCGCGGTCGGCCCCTCGGTCAGCGAGGTAGATGGCGGGGCGCTCTGCCGTGAGGAGGAGGTTGCCGGTGGCGTCGATGTACCCGGCGCCGGAGGCCGCGATGCGTTCGCGAGTTGCCGGAGCCAGGTATCGAGCGGCGAGCACGACCGTTGCCTCGCCGTCGCCGCTGATTGCCGCAGCAGCTCGGCGCGCGGATTCGAGCACGCCGGGCACCTCCCCCGTTCGGAGCAGGCGCTTTGCCTCGATGGCGAACACGGCCTGCTCGCCGCTTGGTGCGCGGACACGAACGATCGCGTCGACACCAGCATCGGCGATGGATGCCGCCTGGGGATCGACGTCTGATTCCCAGGTCGCCGGGAGTCGGTCGCGGATCAGCTCAATAGCGCGCTGAAGCACGTCCGCTTCCCGCTCCGGGGCGCGAGTTTCGGGAAAGCCCTCTGTTCCGTTCGTAGCGGAAGACACCATTTATAAAGAAGATAGCGCATCTTGTTGCACGAAACTTCACAGTTCCGCGCAGCGCGGAACAGATTAATTTCGCGAAACGCTCGGCGAGCCGCGCGTGCGGATGTTCGCCCAAGAACCGGGCTCCGCGGTCCTCAGACGACTCAGACCCCACTTTGCCGCGCCGCAACCCCCCCAGAACGACGGAAGCCCCTGCTTTCGCAGGGGCTTTCTGCCACGCGCCCGAAAGGATTCGAACCTTTGACCTTCGGTTCCGTAGACCGACGCTCTATCCAGCTGAGCTACGGGCGCAGGATCGAGAACAATAGCGCGGCGCTGGATTTGGCGTCGTGCTGAGCGGCACGTTGCTGGACGGCGTGCTTTCTACTTCGACGCGAGCGCGCTGAGCTGGCAGAGCTTGCAGCCGCTGAGGGCCACGGTGGCGACCGGGAGCTGGGTGGCTGGTGCCTTGCCGCCGGGTACTCCACCGGCAACGCCGACCGCCTGAGCAGCCAGCCCGTTGAGGAGCTCGGTGACGGCGGCGTTCATGGCCTGCGTGGCCGCCTGGTTGGCGGCGTCGCGCTGGGCCTCGATCTGCTTGGCCTCCTTGTCGAGCTTGGCGGCCTTGTCGCGGAGTTCCTTCTGCTGCTTCTGCTCGGACTTCGAGACGCCGCCGTCGAGGTTCTTCGTGATCTCCTTCTGGGTGTCGCTGAGCTTCTTGAGGATGTTGGAGAGCGTCTCGATGGCCTTCGAACGCCGTTCCATCGCCTGCTGGAGACGGATCTGGTCGAGCTCGGCGAGATCGCTCATGCTGTCGAGCGCGGCGGCCTGCACGCCGATGGCGGCCTTCGCCACGTCCTTCTTGGTCATCGCCGCGGTGGCCTGGCTGTCGACCGGGAAGTGCAAGGTGGCCTTGCCGTCGGCGCCGGCGATGCCGACGGCGGGCGGCAGGACGACCTGCTGCACCTTCACCTTGCCGCCCTGCTTCTTCTCAAGGGCGATGGTCGCCGCAGCCTCGACGACCTGGCCCGCCTTGGCAGCCGGCACCTGAGCCGTGAGCCCGTATTTCATCGCCTCGAGGCGCGCCTGGATCTTCCGATCGGCCTGAACGGCGTCGAGCTGCTTCTTCTTCAGGTCCTTGAGCGTCTCGGGCGCACCGACCTGGCTCGCGCCCGCAGCCGACTTCATCGCCGCCAGCGCCTCGTCCTGCGCAGCGGCGAGCGTCTCCTTCAGCGAGTCTTTCGCTGCCTTCTTCGACGCGCCCTCAAGGCCGGCCGCGGCGCTCGCGAGCTGCTCAGCGGCGACGGGCTTTGGCGACTTGGCGGCGGCGGACACGGCCGGCG
>JAEZDB010000170.1 GCA_023429855.1 Actinomycetes bacterium | reverse complement strand
GCCGACGCCCCCGCGGCCGGCGAGTCGATCCGTCCGTCGTCGCGCCGCCCGAGCGCAGCCCTGGCTGCGGCAAAGACCGACGACGACCACCGCGACGACGGCGCCGAGAACAGCGCGGCGGCTGAGTCCACCGGCGACCACCTGCACGGCGTCTCCAAGCCGACCGGTGAGGACCAGGCGCCTGTCGTGACCGACGACTCAGAGGTCCCCGCCGAGGAGGCTCCGGCGGTTGACGCTGCTGCGGAGGCCGTTGCTCCTGCCACGGCCGCGCCCGAGGCCGCCGAAGCGGCGCCCAAGCCGCGTCGGCGGCGTCGCCGCACCAAGGCTGAGATCGAGGCCGACAAGACGGCTGCTGCCGGCGCCACGGAGCCTGCACCGGCTGCTGATGCGTCGACCAAGCCGGCGTCCGTCGACTCGTCGTCCGCAGCCGAGGCCCCGGCTGCGCCGCAGGACGACGCGAAATCCGAGGATGCCGTAGACTCACCTGCTCCGCGGCGCCGACGTGTGCGCCGCCGCGCGTCCGCGTCCCGCGGATCCGCGAATTCCTCAGAGAGCTGACATGGCATACGCGATCGTCAAAACAGGTGGTAAGCAGTACCGCGTCGAAGCCGGACAGGAGCTCGTCGTCGAGCGCCTGGCTGCCGACGTCGACTCCACAGTCGAGCTGCAGCCCCTCCTCGTGCGCTCCACCTCTGCCACCTTCTCCGGCGACAAGCTCGCCAAGGCCAAGGTGACTGCCAAGGTGGTCGGTCACGAGCGCGGAGAGAAGATCCGCATCTTCAAGTTCAAGCCGAAGCGCGGCTACAAGCGGACCACCGGTCACCGCCAGGAGCTGACGCGCATCACGATCCAGGAGATCAAGGGTGGCGCATAAAAAGGGCCTCGGCTCATCCAAGAACGGCCGCGACTCGAACTCCAAGCGCCTCGGCGTGAAGGTGTTCGCAGGTCAGACGGTCACGGGCGGCGAGATCATCGTCCGCCAGCGCGGCACCCGCTTCCGCGCAGGTGAGGGCACCGGCCTCGGCCGCGACCACACCGTCTACGCGAAGGCCGCCGGCAAGGTGCAGTTCACCACCGGCTGGCGCGGCCGCACGATCTCCGTCGTGCCCGCCGAGGAGAAGGCAGCCGCTTAGCGCGACTGCTCACTTCGAGCACTTCACCGGCCCCCCGCTCTGCGGCGACCGGTCTTTCGAGAGCCGCCCTCCGGGGGGGCTCTCGTCGTTTCGGGGCCGCCCGACGGGAGGTGTGTCAGAAATGACTGGAAATGTGATGACAGACACGGTACGTTGCGAGTGTCCCCAGGCTTTCCGGCCTTGTCTCACCTCCGGAGCTCTCGTGTCTCGCTCAACGTCTCGCGCCGCGCGCGCACTGCTTGCCGGCAGCGTCGCTGCGCTCGCCCTCACGCCGTCGGCCATGGCGTCGCCGTCGCCGATCGTCACCACGACGACCTCCGTCGACTACCGCTGCAAGTGGCCGCTCCTCGGGGTCCAGCCGCTCAAGGCCGATTGGACCGTGCGCGCGCCGCAGGTCGTCGACTCCGGCGAGCTCGTCGAGTACTCGGCGCAGCTGTCGAGCGGCGGTAACACGGTCAACGGGCTGGCCGCGATCGCACCCGAGCTCAGTCTCAGCGGGGATGCGAGCGCGCAGCTGGCGCTTCACCAGCCCAGCGGCGCCGTGCGGACGCAGTCGGTCGACCTCGACCTGGCGCCCGTCTACAGCGTGCCCAAGCCGCCAGCGGCGTCGGTCGACGTGACCGCACGACCCACGAGCGCGCCGCTCGTCTTCGACGAATCCGGTCCCGGGCAGATCAAGAGCGCGGCCTTGCGTCTCAACCTGATGGTGGCGCGGCCTGTCGTTGGCGGCGTCGTGCGGCTCACGCCGCTCACCTCCGACCTCGACGGCAACCCCGTTTCGGACTCCGACGGCGATCCGAACACCTTCGACGTCTACTGCAAGCCTGATCCGTCCCCGGCGAAGATCGCCGACGTGCAGCTCGGCGCGCCGTATGTTGACGCGCCGCCAGCGGCCCCAGGCAAGCCTGCCGTCGTGCTGCCGGGCCGCACGGCGGTGCGCCTGGACTGGGACGGCGTCACGCACTCCTCGGGCCCCGTCGTCTACGACCTGTACCGCGACGGCGTGAGGATCGCGACGGCAGGGCAGTATCCCAGTACGATCGCCTCGCGCCTCACTCCCGGCGAGACCTACGCGTTCCAGGTCCGGGCCAAGAGCCCCGATGGCAAGGAGTCGGAGCTGAGCGAGCCGGTGTCGGTCACGATGTCTGCCGCGCAGAACCCAGTCTTGGCCCCGTTCGCGTGCTCCCTCCCGGCCGGCAACGCGTTCGCCGCCACACTCGGCGTCGAGCGGCTCGGGACGACCATCCACCCGGCCGGTCAGCCCGTCACCCAGGGGCCGCGGCGTCTGGCGCTGTTCTTCGAGGGCTATCCCACTGCCCCGAGTCCCTGGCCCGATCTCGGCGCCGCGACGATCGAGCCCGCCGGGCCACAGCCGGGCGGCAACTCGCTCGGCCTCCTCTTCAACTGGGCCGACGAAGCCAGCAACCAGCGCCTGACGGCGCCCGTCACGCTGCCCGCGGAACCGCAGGCCGTGGCCCGCGGGCAACGCTCGGTCGTGGTGCAGTCGACGACGGCCTTCAGCGTCGACACGAGCGTGAGCGGGACGTTCTACTTCTCTTGGGACGGCGACCTGAAGCAGACCCTCATCGCGCGAGACGCCTCAGGCGAGGCGCTGCAGCTCGACGGCCCAGGCGGCGGGCCCGACGGCAACCCCGACACGTTCATCCTCGACTGCCAGTACGCGTCGACCATCCCCGAGCCCGGCGAGATCGACAGCGTCGAGCTGGTGCAGGGCCCACCGCCCCCGGCCAGCTTCAGCTACGCGCTGAAGGGCTCGACCACGCTGAAGACGCTGACGAAGGGGACCCTCGGCCTGACCGGCGCCATCGACGCGCAGCTCACGCTCGCAACGGGCGCGTTCACCGCCGATCTCGCCCTGAACGACACGTCGGGGCGCCTCGTCGCGGCCGGGTTCCTGCCGGTCACGGCCAAGGTCGGCTTCGTGCCGTCGGGCAAGACGACCGGCAGCTTGCGGGACGGCGTGCTCACGTCGAACTCGAAGGTCCGGATCAAGGTCAAGAAGGTCAAGCTCTTCGGGGCGATCCCGCTGGCTGGCGGCAACAACTGCCAGACGAAGAACCTCTCCGACGTCACGCTGAAGTCGACGCAGCCCGAGTTCAAGCCGCTCGAGGGCGGACCGCTCGCCGGCACCTACAAGATCAGCGACCTCAACGGCTGCGGCGCCCTCAACGGCCTTGTCTCGCCGTTGACGGCCGGCGGTGGCAACACGATCAACCTGATGCTCACGCCGAAGGCGTAGCTCGACCACTCACGAACCCGAAAGTCATGACTGTGTCCCATTCCCGCGTTCTGCAAAGCGTGGCGGCGTCTGTCGGCGTCGCCGCCACGATGCTGGCGGCGCCGCACGCGGCGTCCGCAGCCGCGTCGCTCGACTACCGCTGCGACTATGGCGCCTCCGGCGCCACCACGGCCAAGATCGATATCGCGGCGTTCACGCCGCAATCAACGACGAACCCCGACGTCGGGCCGTCGGAACTCGACGTGGCGGCCTTCGCGGCGCCGCTGCCCTCGACGTTCTTGCAGTCGTGGCCCGGCGCCGTGTCGGTCGAAGGGACCGCCAAGGCCACCTTCGTGGTGAGCCAAGGTGATGTTGAGCAGGCGCAGTTCACCAGCGATCTCGCGGTCGAGCGCGCTGATCTGGGCGGCACAAGCGTGCCGCTCTACGGCTCAGGGACGACACCCTCGCTGACGCTGGAGCCGGGCCCGTCGACGATCTCGGCGGGCGCGATCGTGTTCCACCTCAAGGCGCTTGACGCCACCGGGAATCCGATCCCGTACTCGGGTCCAGACGTCGACCGCGAGGAGTGGGTCGGCGCAGACGGCGACCCGTCGACGATCGACCTGCGGTGCGTCGTCGATCCGCCGACGCAGAACACCTCCGTCTCTGGCACGTCCATCGGCCCACGGCCCTACGAAGAGTGCTTCGTCGGCATGTACGCCTGCCCGATTCCGGAGGCGCCGACGCACGTGCGGGTCGGCGGGATCACAACGACCGCCGCTGAGCTGCGCTGGACACGGTCGGAGACTGCGCGCTCCGAAGACTTCGGTCCGCTGCTCAAGTACGAGGTCGAGCTCGACGGGCGAACGCTGCTCGCTACCAGCAACCGGCTGCCGTTGACCGATCTGGAACCCGGCAAGACGTACTCGGGCACGATCCGCACGACGTACTCGTACCGGGGGATGGGCGGCGACATCAAGAAGGAGTCGACGCCGGCGCCGTTCTCGTTTGTCGCGGCAGCGCCGAAGCCGGTCGACCCCGACAAGCGCAGCTACGCGCTGGCCGGGTCGACGAGCTTGAAGACGCTGGTGCGCGGTTCGCTTGCGCTCAAGGGCCAGGCTGACCTCACCTATGGGCCGCCCGCGAACCTGCGGACGGTGAACGGGACGCTTGATCTGGACCCGACGTCGGGGCGCCTTGTGGCGCTGGGATTCCTGCCGGTGACCGCCAAGGTGGCCTTCGTCAGCTCCGGCGCGGCGACGGGCTACTTCGGCGGCTTCGCCGGCTCGCTGTCGCTCAGCCAGAAGGTGCGGATCAAAGTGCTCGAGGCCAAGCTGTTCGGAGCGATCCCGCTGATCGGCGGCAACAACTGCCAGACCAAGCAGCTGACCACCCTGAACCTCAACACGAGCACGAGCGGCACGCTCACCGGCACCTACGCGATCAGCGACCTCAACGGCTGCGGTGCGCTCAACGGCCTCGTCTCGCCGCTCACGGCTGGCGACGGCAACACGATCGGCCTGACGCTCACGCGGAAGACCAGCTAGCCCCAGGCGGAGATCGCGGCTCCGGGTTTGCCACCAAGCGCTGGTGGCGAACCCGGAGACGCCCAACACCCTCTGTCAAAAATGACTGGAAATGTGACGACAGACACGGTACGTTGCGGATGCCCCCTGGCTCTCCGAGCCCGACCCGCCTCCGGAGTTCTCGTGTCTCGCTCTCTTTCCCATGCCGTCGTCGGTGGCCTTGCGGTGTTCGCAGCCCTCGGCCTCACTGCGTCGGCCGCCGAGGCCGCGCAGACGGCCAAGCTCGACTACCGCTGCAAGTTCCCCCTGATCGGGACGCAGCCGTTGTCGCTCGACATCACGCTCGACATCCCCGACTCGGTCCCTTCTGGCGAGCCGACGGCGCCGTTCGGCATCAAGGCCGTAGCGTCGGTCGGGGGGTTGTCTGTACCGCCGCTTGAGCCCTTCGGTGAGGTGCGCACGATCGGTGGCGTCACCGAGGCGCAGCAACCGGGGAAGGGCACGGCTGCGCGTGCTCGTGTCGAGCTGGCCGACGGTTCGGGCGTCAACGTGCGCGTGCCGATCAACGTCCAGCCGTCTACGTTCGTCACGCCGGTCCAGTACCCCCTGGTGCTCAACGCCACGGGTCAAGCGCCATCGCTCACGCTCGACGTCCCAGGGGCCGCGAAGGTCGTGCTGACTGAGCTGATCCTCAACCTCTACGGCCACGACGAGGATGGCACGCCGGTCGAGGGCCTGGCGACGCCGCCGACCGACATCGACCGCGCGCCGTACGCCGACATCGACGGCGACCCCGGCACGTTCAACGTGCCCTGCAAACTCGACCCGGCGACGCAGAACCTGCAGCTGGCCGCCTTCGAGGTCGGGCACGGCGACCCGTGCGAGGTCCTGGGTAGCTGCCCCAACCAGCCGCCCAGCAAGCCGGGGAGGCCGAGCGCCACCTTCACGGGGACCGATCGCGTCACGCTGTTCTGGGACCAGGCGACGGACGACCGCGGAGTGACGGGATACGACGTGTTCCGCGGGGGGACCAAAGTCGCAACGGTGCCGAACAACGCGCCCTACACGGTCACCGGCCTCGCGCCCAACACCGCCTATGAGTTCCGTGTCGAGGCGTTCGACGCCGACGGCGCCCGTACCTCGAGCGACGCGGTCACGGTGCGCACGGGGGCCGACCTCCCAGGTCGTCAGAAGGCCACGGTCAACTACAAGTGCAAGTTCCCGCTCCGCGGCACCACCCCTGTCGCCTTCGAGTTCGGCCTTGATGTGCCCGACACCTGGCC
>JAEZDB010000166.1 GCA_023429855.1 Actinomycetes bacterium | reverse complement strand
GCCGTGTGGCACGCGCCCCCGTTCGGGTTTGCAGGGAAGCGCTTGGGCTGTTGGTTTACCCGCGGCGATACGCCCCCGCGAGGTGCCAATCCAACGGCGGAGTGCGGCTGTTGGTTTACCCGCGGCGATACGGGTCGACCATCACGCTGTCGATGACGGTCTGGCCGACGTCGCCGCCGGTGAACTTGCCCCAGAAGCCGATGCCCACGGCGACCTTGTTGCCGGTCGACACGAACATGAGCTGGACCGACGCCGTCGGGTTGGTGGCCGACAGCGGGATCTTCGTCGCAAGCGGGCTGATGGCCGAGGCGCTCCAGGCGCCGTCGCCCCACTTGATGTCGGCCGAGGACGTGAACTGCGCGTTGGTGATCGCGCCCGACGCATTGCGGTAGATCAC
Source organism: Actinomycetes bacterium (assembly GCA_023429855.1). Classification (GTDB taxonomy): domain Bacteria; phylum Actinomycetota; class Thermoleophilia; order Solirubrobacterales; family Solirubrobacteraceae; genus JAGIBJ01. Next base: position 4,387 of record JAEZDB010000166.1, on the reverse strand, counting down.
GATCGCTTTGTAGCCAGACATCGAGCTGTCGGGCTTAGCCATGAAGCGGAAGTGCGGGTTCGTCTCGTCGACGCAGAACTCCGGCGACGTCGCAGTTGCGCCGACGGGAAGTGCGAGCGACTTGGAGCCGGGAACGACTGAGCCCTTGAGGAAGCCGAGCGTCTCGTTGCCGGAGATGATCTTGGCGCCGCCGGTCAGCGTCCAACCGGCGATGCCGTTCTCAAAGCTGCCGCCCGGCGCGACGGAGTAGTCGGCGTTGTCGCCGATCTTGGTGAACGCCTTGGTGGTGGGCGCCTGCTCGCACGCCGCGGAGGCGATGGCGGGAGTGATCGCGCTGACGGCTACGAGGGAGGCGATGGCGGCAGCGCCCTTGATCAGGTTGCCTTGCTTGCGAAGTGGCATGGGCCTCGAATTGGAACTGGTGGGGACTGACTTTGGGGGGAGCGCGAGCAGAGCTGCGCCTGGAGCCGTAGTTCGAGTATCGGACGGTGGGACAGGAAACTGGACCATCGAACGGTCGGAATGCGGTCTGAAGCGCCTTGGCACCCAGCCCTGCTGCACATATGCAGACCCCTCCTGCAAACCCGCAGCAGGCTGGTGCGCCAAGGACGGCACGAGCCTTGTGCGTCTCGAACACGCTGGCGGCCAGATGTAGCGATGGACTCCTCGCATACCGAGCAGCTGTTCGGTAACGTGCGCGGCGGCTGAGACGCAACCGTCTGGCCGACTCCGCACCCCGCACCCTCGATGCGCCGCGCCCGCGCGCGCATCAACCGTCAGGAAGCCAGCGCACCGATGAGCCAGCCCGAGGCACTGATCTACGAAGCCGTCCGTACGCCGCGAGGCCGCGGCCGCGCCAACGGATCGCTCCACACCATCAAGCCGGTCGACCTTGTGGTCGGCCTGATCGACGAGACCCTGGGCCGCTACGACGGCTTCGACCCGTCTCGGATCGACGACGTCGTCCTCGGCGTCGTCTCGCCGGTCGGCGATCAGGGCATGGACATCGCCAAGACGGCGGCGATGAAGGCAGGCCTGCCCGACACCGTCTCGGGCGTGCAGCTCAACCGCTTCTGCGCGTCGGGCCTGGAGGCCGTGAACATCGCGGCGCAGAAGGTCGCCTCGGGCTGGGAAGACCTCGTCCTCTGCGGCGGTGTCGAGTCGATGAGCCGCGTGCCGATGGGCAGCGACGGCGGCGCGTGGGCGATGGACCCGGAGACGAACTTCGACACCGAGTTCGTGCCGCAGGGCATCGGCGCCGACCTGATCGCCACCGTCGAGAGCTTCTCGCGGGAAGACGTCGACGCGTACGCCGCCCGCTCGCAGGAGCGCGCTGCGCGCGCCGAAGACGAGGGCCGCTTCAAGCGCTCCGTCGTGCCGGTCCTCGACCAGAGCGGCCTCACCGTGCTCGACCACGAGGAGCACGTGCGCCGCGGCACCACCGTCGAGACGCTCGGCAAGCTGCGTCCGGCGTTCGACGTCATCGGAGACATGGGCGGCTTCGACGCCGTCGCGCTGCAGAAGTACCACTGGGTCGAGCGCATCGACCACGTCCACACCGGCGGCAACTCGTCGGGCATCGTCGACGGCGCCTCGCTGCTCACGATCGGCAACGCGCAGATCGGCGAAGAGCTGGGTCTCACGCCGCGCGCGCGGATCGTCGCCACGGCCGTCTCGGGCTCTGACCCGACGATCATGCTGACCGGTCCCGCGCCCGCCTCGAAGAAGGCGCTCGCGAAGGCCGGCCTCACGGTCCAAGACCTCGACCTCGTCGAGATCAACGAGGCGTTCGCCGCGGTCGTGCTGCGGTTCGTCCGCGACATGGACCTCGACATCGACAAGGTCAACGTGAACGGCGGCGCGATCGCGATGGGCCACCCGCTCGGCGCGACCGGCGGCATGATCATGGGCACGCTGATCGACGAGCTCGAGCGCACCGGGGGCCGCTACGGCCTCGCCACCCTCTGCGTCGGTGCAGGCATGGGCATCGCAACCGTCATCGAGCGCCTCTAGGCGCCGGCCGGTTCGTACGAGTCTTTTCTAGGAGCAGACAGATGCCCGAGAGCACCACCATCACCTGGGCCCAGGACGACGACGGGATCGTCATCCTCACCCTCGACGCCCCCGGCCAGTCGGCCAACACGATGGACGACGCGTTCAGCGAGTCCCTCGAAGCGTCGATCGACCGCCTCGAAGCCGAGACCGACTCGGTCAAGGGCGTGATCCTCGCGTCGGCGAAGAAGACGTTCTTCGCCGGCGGCGACCTCAACCTGCTGCGGCAGGTCCGCCGTGACCAGGCGCAGCAGTTCGCCGACGGCATCAACCACATCAAAGCGCAGCTGCGCCGCCTGGAGACGTACCCGCACCCGGTCGTCTCCGCGATCAACGGCGCGGCCCTCGGCGGCGGCCTCGAGCTGGCGTTGTCGACGCATCACCGCATCGCCGTTGACCACCCGAGCGTGAAGCTCGGCCTGCCCGAGGTGTCGCTTGGCCTGCTGCCTGGCGCGGGCGGCGTGACCCGCACGGTGCGCATGCTCGGCATCGCCGACGCGCTCATGAAGGTCCTCGCGCAGGGCAAGCAGATGGTGCCGGCCAAGGCGCTCAAGATCGGCCTGATCGACGAGCTTGTGTCGACGCAGGACGAGCTCGTCCCCGCCGCCAAGGCGTGGATCGCGGCCAACCCCGAGGCGAAGCAGCCGTGGGACCAGCCGGGCTACCGGATCCCGGGCGGCACGCCGTCGTCGAAGGGCATGGACCAGCTGCTGCCGGCGATCCCCGCGAACCTGCGCAAGCAGCTCAAGGGCGCGAACTACCCGGCGCCGAAGGCGATCATCGCCGCGGCCGTTGAGGGCGCGCAGGTCGACCTCGACAGCTCGTTCCTGATCGAGACGCGCTACCTCACGGCGCTTGCGACCGGGCAGGTGTCGAAGAACATGATCCAGGCGTTCTTCTTCGACCTCCAGGAAGTGAACGGCCTGCGCGGTCGCGACGCCGACGCTGAGAAGGCCGTGGCGAAGAAGGCGGTCGTCCTCGGCGCGGGCATGATGGGCGCGGCGATCGCGTTCGTTTGCGCGAAGGTCGGGATCGAGGTCGTCCTCAAGGACGTGTCGCTCGAGAACGCCGAGCGCGGCAAGGGCTACTCGCAGAAGCTTGTCGACAAGGCCGTCGAACGCGGTCGCATGAGCGCCGAGGACGGCGCCGCGCTGCTGGGCCGGATCACGCCGGCCGCCGAGGCGTCGGCTGCGGCCGGAGCCGACCTCGTGATCGAGGCCGTCTTCGAAGACCCGAAGGTCAAGGCGCAGGTGTTCGCCGAGATCGAGCCGCACCTGGCGCCCGACGCGCTGCTGGGGTCGAACACGTCGACGCTGCCGATCACCGAGCTGGCCGAGGGCGTGACTCGCCCGGCCGACTTCATCGGCCTGCACTTCTTCTCGCCCGTCGACAAGATGCCGTTGCTCGAGATCATCAAGGGGGAGAAGACGTCGGACGCTGCGCTCTCGCGTGCGCTCGACCTCGCCAAGCAGATCAAGAAGACGCCGATCGTGGTCAACGACTCACGCGGCTTCTTCACGAGCCGCGTGATCGGCACGTTCATCAACGAGGGGCTCGCGATGCTCCTCGAGGGCGTGCCGGCGCCGACGATCGAGCAGGCCTCCTCGCAGGCCGGCTACCCGGCGCCGGTGCTTCAGCTCTCCGACGAGCTGAACCTGGAGCTGATGCGCAAGATCCGCAACGCGAGCAAGGCAGCGGTCGAGGCGGAGGGCGGCACCTGGGTCGCGCACCCGGCCGAGCAGGTGATCGACGCGATGCTCGACGAGCACGGCCGCCCGAGCCGGCTCAAGGGCGCTGGTTTCTACGAGTACGACGAGGCAGGCAAGCGCGTCCGGCTCTGGTCGGGGTTGGCTGAGGCGTTCGGCGCCAAGGCGACGGCGACCGGGCCGGCGGCCGATGCGCTGGTGGCCGGCACGGCGGCACCGAGCGGCCCGTCGCTGCAGGACCTCAAGGAACGCCTGATGTTCATCGAGACCATCGAGACGGTGAAGTGCCTTGACGAGGGCGTCCTGGAGTCGGCGGCCGACGCCAACATCGGGTCGATCTTCGGCATCGGCTTCCCGGCGTGGACCGGCGGCGTCCTGCAGTACGCCAACGGCTACGAGGGCACCGGCGCCGACGGCGCCGCGCTCAAGGGGCTGGCCGGATTTGTTACTCGCGCACGCGAGCTGCAGGCCGCCTACGGCGAGCGCTTCGCGCCGCCCGCCTCGCTGGTGGCCAAGGCCGACGCCGGCGAGCTCTACGGCGACGTGCCGGTCCTGGCCACGGCGTAGGCGGCGCCCCTACGGCGCCGACGCCCCTGGTGGCGGTGAGCGTCGGATTACCGACCCCCAGT
>JAEZDB010000162.1 GCA_023429855.1 Actinomycetes bacterium | reverse complement strand
GGCTCGCCCCGCTCGCCGGCCCGGCGTCGGCCGCGCTGCGCGACGGCTCCCGCCGCGTCGTCGTGCGCGCACTGAAGACCCCGAAGGTCCAGAACGCGTGGACGGTCGCCGTGACCACCACCCACGCACAGGCCCTGAACCTCATTGAAGGCGAAGGCAAGGCGATCCGGCTCGACAACGGCGGCGGCGTGATCATCGACCTGCGCCCGCTCACGGCCGACGTCGCGCGCAAGGTCGGCCTGCCGTCGAGCGTCGTCGGCAAGGTCCCGGCCGACGCGACGCGCATCAGGGTCGTGCAGAGCGACGCGCTCGCCAAAGCGCAGAGCTACCTGAAGTGGTTCAAGCGTCTCGTCGTCCTCTTCGTCATCTTCGTGCCGCTGCTGTCGATCCTGGCCGTCGTGGCCTCGCCGCCCGGTAGCCGCCGTGGCGCGACGCTCGCCGTAGCCGCGACCGTCGCCCTCTCAGCCCTCGTCGTCTTCGCGTTCCACCGGATGGCCGGCGACTGGGTGGTAGAAGAAGTCTCAGGCGGCGGGCCGACCGCGGCAGCCGCCCAAGCCGTGTGGGACACGTCGACGTCGCTCATGACGGTGATCGCGGGACGCACCCTGATCCTCGCCGCGATCCTGGCCGTCGGCGCCCTGCTCGCCGGCCCGAGCCGCATTGCGACGAAGCTCCGGAGCTACATGGCCCCCGCGCTTGCCCACGACCCGCTCGCAATCCACGCCGTCGTGGTCGGCGTCGCCTTCGCGGCCATCGCCACCGGCATCCTGCCGTTCGTCGACCGGCCGCTGGGCATCGTCCTGCTGCTGGCCGCGCTCGTTGCTGCGACGGAGCTCGTCCGCCGCGCCGACGACGTACCTGAACTCGCCGCGATCGCCGACGCCGAAGCCGCCGACGCCAAGGTCGAGCGTAAAGCTCAGGCTGAGGGTTCAGGTTCCGGCGCCGAGGCCAGCGCCCCGGACGACGGCGGCTCGTCGCTGTCGGTCGACTCGCCCTCCGGGGCTGCGTCGAGCTCGTCCGAGTAGGCGCGCCATTCACGGATCACCAGCTGGATCGACGCCGCGACCGGGATCGCCAGCACCGCACCCAAGACCCCGGCGAGCGTCGCTCCACAGAGCACCGAGACCAACACGACGATCGGTTCGATCGCGACGGCGCGGCGCTGGATCTGCGGTTGGATCACGTTGTTCTCAAGCTGCTGGTAGGCCAACGCGAAGACCACCCAGATGATCGTCGACACCGGAAACCCGGTGAACAGCGTGAAGATGCCGACGAGCACGGCGGCGATCGTGGCGCCGACGAGCGGAATCAGGTCGAGCACGAAGGTGATCGCTGCCAAGCCGATGGCGAACGGCACACCCAAGATGACCAGCACGACGTAGGTCGTGACCGCGGCCACGAGCGCCTGCCCGACGGCCCCCATCACATAGTTGCCGACCGTGCTGCCGATGCCGGAGAACACCCGCTCCAGTCGGGCAGCCTGCGCCGCCGGGCGCTGCGCCAGGAACGCCCGCGACCACCGCGGTCCGCCCGCCACCATGAACACGCTCAGCAGCACGATGTTGATCGTCGCGAAACCGCTGTTGACGACGCCGAGTCCGAGGCCGCCGAGCCAGCCGGCGACGTCGCCCACCATCGCCGGCAGATCAGCGAGGCGCTCCTTGAGATTCGACAGCAGCTGGTACTCGCTCTCGAGCCCGCGCAGCCAGTCGTTGTCGGCCACGAAGCGCTGGGCCTCGGCGGCGTAGCGCGGCGCCTCTTCGATCAGCCCGTCGATCCCACGCACCACACCCGGCAGGATCGCGAGCGCCAGTCCGATCGGGACGAGGAACAGCAGCAGGTACGTGATCGCGATCGCCAGCCCGCGCGGCAAGAACCGGGAGAACCAGGCGACCGGCCCCGAGACCGCGATCGCCAGAAACAGCGCCAGGAAGATCCAGCCGAGCGGCTCACGCAGCAGGTAGAGCAGGCCGACGGCGGCCACGGTGAGCAAGACGGTCAGGACGACGCGCGCGATCACGGGCGGCGCCGTCCACGCGGGCAGAGGAGCGTCTCGGGCCATGGAGGCGCTTTCGGGCGCAGGCGGGCGACTCCTGCCTCACCAATTCACCCTGAGGGTGAGTGGCGTCCTGCCAGTATTGGCGCGTGGTCGCCGAGCGACAGGAGCTTTCGCGCACGGCGCGCCTGCGACGGCGCACGCACGACCGCGTCACGGGCGTCACCGAGCCCGTCTGGACCTACTGGACCGACCTCCTGCGCCGGATCGTCGACGTGCAGATGGTCGACCGCGGCGTGGCCCTCGGTGCCCAGGCGTTCACGGCGGTCGTCCCGCTGCTGATGCTGTTCGCGGCAGTTGCGCCGCGCAAGGAGGGCCGCGACTTCGCCGAGACGGTCATCACGCGCTTTCAGCTCAGCGGCGACTCGGCCGCCGCGATGCGCGAGGCCTTCCAGCCGCCGTCGACCGTCGCGACGCAGTCGGTGTCGGTCTTCGGCGCGGTCCTGCTGGTTCTCGCGACGCTGTCGTTCACGCGCACCCTGCAGCGGCTCTACGAGAACGCCTACGGCTTGCCGGCGCTCGGACTGCGTGGCACGCCCTGGGGCCTGCTGTGGATCGCGATGCTCGCGGTGTCGACCTCGGTCAACCCGGTGATCCGGTCGTTTGCCGACGGCTTGGCCGCGTTGATCGTGGCGATCGCGCTGTCGTCGATCGTCTGGGGGCTGACGCCCTTCATCCTCACGGCGCGGCGCATCTCCCGCGCGCAAGCGATTCCGGCCGGGCTGCTCGGCGGCATCGCGATGACGGCACTGAGCGTCTTCTCCACTCTCTGGCTCCCGCGGACGGTCGCCGAGTCGGCTGAGCAGTACGGCCTGATCGGCGTCGCCTTCGCGTTCGTCTCCTGGCTCGTCGTCGCCGGGCTCACGCTGGCGTCGACCGCCGTCGCCGGCGCGGTGCTCTCCGAGCACCTCGGTTTCGCGCCGCCGGTCACGAAGGCCGCCAACCTCACCCCGCCCGCTGCCCGAACGCCCGAGCCCACATGAAACACCGCGTCGCCTCGTTCATCGCCTTGCTGTTCGCCAACGCCCTCGGCATCGTCCTCGCTGGCGCCCTGCTGCCCGGCGTCGACGTCGACTCTTGGCTGGCGGCGACCGCAGCCGCGCTGCTCGTCGCGATCCTCAACACGCTCCTCTGGCCGCTGATCGTGCGAGTCGCGCTCCCGCTCACGGTCCTGACTCTCGGCTTCGGCGCGCTCATCCTCAACGGCGGGCTCTTCCTGCTCGCGGCCGCCACGACGCCGGGCTTCGAGATCCACGGCATCTGGGGCGCCATCGGGACGATCCTGATCCTCACGGCCGTCACGACGATCGTCAGCTCAGCGCTGTCGATCGATCAGGACGAGCGCCTGCGGCGGCACCGCGCGCGCATCGCCGGCAAGCGGACGGAGCTGGAGACCGGTGGCGTGCCGATCGACGTGCCCGGGATCTTGTTCTTGGAGATCGACGGCCTCGCCTACGACGTGCTGCGCCGGGCGATGCGCGACGGCAACGCACCGGCCCTCGCCTCGTGGGTGGCGCAGGGCAGCCACCACCTCGTGCGTTGGGAGACCGACTGGTCGTCGCAGACGGGCGCCTGCCAGGCGGGCCTGCTCCACGGCAGCAACTTCGACATGCCGGCGTTCCGCTGGTGGGAGAAAGACAGGGGCCAGCCGATCGTGACGAACAAGCCGAAGGACGCCGCGCTGCTCGAGTCGCGGATCTCCGACGGCAAGGGCCTGCTGCACGAGCACGGAGCGAGCCGGGCCAACATCCTCTCGGGCGACGCGAAGCATTCGCTGCTCACGATGAGCACGGTGCTCGACGTGCGCCGCGGCAAGCTCGGCGCCGACTACGCGTCGTACTTCTCGAGCCCGTTCAACGTCGCCCGTACCCTCCTGCTCTCGATCTGCGAGATCACCGGCGAGCGTTGGTCAGCCGGCCGGGCACGGCGCGCCGACGTGCAGCCGAGCATCCACCGCGGCTGGGAGTACGCGGTGATGCGCGCCTGGGCCTGCGTCGTGCAGCTCGACCTGCAGATCAGCGCGGTGCTCGACGACGTCGCCGCCGGCCGCCCCGCGATCTACACGACGTTCCTGGCCTACGACGAAGTCGCGCACCACAGCGGCGTCGAGCGCCCGGAGACGCTCGCCACGCTGCGCAAGCTCGACCGCGAGATCGCACGCGTCGCCAAGGCTGCTGAGCACGCGCCGCGGCCCTACAAGGTCGTCGTCCTCGCCGACCACGGCCAGTCGCAGGGCGCGACCTTCCTCCAGCGCTACGGCGTCACGCTCGAGCGCGTGGTGCTCGACGCCTGTGGCGACGCCGATACCCAGGCCGAGCTAGAGCCGGTCTCCGACGAGGCCCCCTCGACGCTCGGCGCCGCGCTCACCGAGGCGTCGCGCGGGTCGGGGCTCACGTCGCGGGCCGTCCGGGGCGCGACGAAGAACAAGACCGTCGACGGCGCCGTCGCGCTGCAGGAGGGCAGCGTGCCCGAGGCGCGCCCCGCTGACGAGCTGCCCGAGGTGAGCGTCATGGCCTCCGGCTGCCTGGGCATCGTCTCGTTCCCGCGGCTCCCCGGCCGCGTGACGTTCGAGGAGATGGAGCGGCGCTGGCCGAACCTGCTCCCCTCGCTCACGAGCCACCCGGGTGTCGGGTTCGTGCTCGTCCGCTCGGCGGCCGATGGCGCGGTCGTACTCGGGGCAAACGGTTGTCACGTGTTGGCCACCGGCGAGGTCGAGGGCGAGGATCCGCTGCTGCCGTTCGGGCCCAATGCCGCCGCACACGTGGCCCGCCACGACAGCTTCCCGCGCTGCCCCGACCTCGTCCTCAACAGCACCTACTGGCCGGAGACCGACGAGGTCGCGGCGTTTGAGGAGCTCGTCGGATCGCACGGCGGCATGGGCGGCGAGCAGACCTTCCCGTTCGTCCTCGCCCCCGACGGCCTCGACATGCCAGCCGACGTGGTCGGCGCCGGCGACGTGCACCAGGTGTTTCGCGGCTGGCTGGCCGACCTCGGCCACGAGGCGTTCGCGAAGTGAGCTTCACGGCCGTCACCTGGCTCGGACACGCCACGGTCGCCATCGAGACGGGCGGTGCCACGCTCCTCACCGACCCCGTGCTGCGCAAGGTGATCGGCCACCTGTGGCGCTACGCCCCTACGCCGCCGGTCCCCGAGCACCTCGACGGCATCCTGCTCTCGCACGCCCACCGCGACCACTTCGACGTGGGCACCCTGAACCGCATCCCGACGGACGTGCCGATCATCGTGCCCGCCGGCATCGACAAGGCGGTCCACAAGCTCGGCCGCCCGGTCATCGAGGTCGAGATCGGTGACGAGGTGCAGATCGCGGGCGCGACGATCCGCGCGTTTCCCGTGGACCACGACGATCGGCGCGCGCCGTGGTCGAAGCCAGGTGCGGCGGCGGGGTTCCTCGTCGGCGACGAGCAGGCCGTCTGGTTTCCCGGCGACACCGACCTGCACCCGGTGATGGACGAGCTGCACGGCGACGTCGCCTTGGCGCTCGTGCCGATCTGGGGCTGGGGGCCGTCGCTCGGGCCGGGCCACCTCGACCCTGAGCGGGCGGCGCAGGCCGTCGCGCGGATCGCGCCAGACTTCGCGGTCCCGATCCACTGGGGCACCTACCTGCCGGCCGGCCTGCAGGTCACGCACCGCCACCTGCTGACCGAACCGGCGGCCGAGTTCCGCCGCGGGGTGTCGGCCCAGTCGCCCGGCACCGAGGTCGTCGAGCTGACGGTCGGCGAGCGGATCCTGCTCGACCCGCCCAAGTAGGCCGAGCGGCCCGGCGGCCGTGTGCGGCTACGCCGCGGTGCCCGCCCCGGCGGCAGCTTCGAACAGGCCTTCGTAGGTCACGAGCTTCACACGCGGACGGCCCTGCGGTTCGCCCGCGGCAGTCTCAGCAGCGTCGATCGCCTGCCAACCCGCCCAGTCGACGAAGCCAGACACACGCTCGCGGACGAACGCGTCGATCGCCGCGGGGTCCGGGTCGACCGGGGTATTGAGGTGCCCCGTCGTCAGGTCGTGCAGCAGCTCGTTGATCGTATCGGTCGCGCACTTCTTGTTCGTCCCGATCACGCCCGACGGACCGCGCTTGATCCAGCCCGCGGTGTATTCGCCGTGCAGGTGAGCGCCGGCTTCGTCGGTGACGCGGCCGGCCTCGTTGCGGATCAGGCCCGAGCGGTCCTCGAACGGAATGCCCGCAAGCTCGACGCCCTTGTAGCCGACCGCGCGGAACACGAGGCCCGCGTCGAGCGTCTCCGTTTCGCCTGTGGCCTTGGCGCGCATCTGGCCGCCTTCGGCGACGAGCTCGTTGCGTTCGAGCACGATGCGGTCGACCTTGCCATCGCCCTCGATCCGCTGCGGGCTCGAGAAGAACCGAAACACGATGCGCTTCGCCGCGCCGGTGCCGGGCCGGGCGGCGTACTCGCGCAGGATCTCGACGTTTTTGCGCGCGGTCGCCTCACCAGCCTGATCGAGGGCTGCCGCGCTGTGGGCGTCGAGCTCGAGGTCGGCCGGGTCGACGACCACGTCGACGCCCTCCAGCTCGCCGAGCTCGAGGATCTCCGGGTTCGTGAACGCCGACTGCGCTGGGCCGCGGCGGCCGCAGATCACGACCTCCTCAATGCCCGCACCGGCGATCGCGTCGATCGCGTGGTCGGCCGTGTCGGTCTCGCTGAGCTCCTCGCGCGTGAGGAGCAGCATGCGGGCCACGTCGATCGCGACGTTGCCGTTGCCGATCACGACCGCGCGCTTCGCCGAGAGGTCGAACTCCAAGGCCGAGGCGTCGGGGTGGCCGTTGTACCACGCGACGAACTCCGTGGCCGAGACCGAACCCGGGAGGTCCTCGCCGTCGATCCAGAGGCGGCGGTCGGCCTGAGTGCCGAAGGTGTAGATCACCGCGTGGTAGTGCGCGAGCAGGTCGTCGCGGGTGATGTCCTTGCCAAGCTCGACGCCGCCGTAGAAGCGGAAGCGCGGGTCGGCGGCGGTCTTGTCGAAGACGCGCGTGACCGACTTGATCTTGGGGTGGTCGGGCGCGACGCCGGCGCGCACCAGGCCGTAGGGCGTGGGGAGTTTGTCGAAGAGGTCGACCTCGACCGCGAGGTCGGGGTGGTTCCTGTTCTTGAGCAGGTGGCCGGCGGCGTAGAAGCCGGAGGGTCCAGCTCCGACGATCGCGACGCGCAGGGGGCTCTCCGTGGTGCCGGGCATGGCTACACGGTATTGCGCGCGGAGCCTCGACGACGCGGTCGCCGAGGCTCCTTGTGCGGCCTCACACAGCGGTCAGCCGCGGAGCGTGACCTTGGCGCTGCCGCGCACGGCCTTGCCGCCCTTGGGCCGGAACGTAAAGCGGACGGTCACCGCTGCGTGCTTGGCCCGCTTCAGCGCACGCTTTCCAGCGCTGGTGAACTTGAGCTTCGGCGTAAGCGTTCCGGCCTGCTTCGCGGTCGCCTTGCCCGCGGCGACGGTGCGCCCCTTGTAGGTGGCCTTGAGCTCGACTCGGCCGGCTCCGGGTACGACGATCTGCGGCCGGAGTCCGCGCTTGACCGTTCGCGCCACCGGGCCCGGCGCGACGGTGAGCGTCAGGCCGCCCTTCGTGACGACCTGCGTGCCGGGCACGTCGCCCCCGCCTTTGCCGCTGTCGGGTTTGCCCGAGTCTGGCGTCGTACCGCCCTCGCCGGTGTCGGGTGTGCCACCGCCCTTGCCGGTGTCGGGCGTGCCACCGCCTTTGCCGGTGTCGGGGTTCGTCGGCAGCGTCGGCACGCCAGCCGGCGACCAGTCGGGGTTCGTGGCGTCGACGAGCAGGTCGACGCTGCCCTCAGCTGGCGACGTGCACGCCGCCGCCTGGCTCGGTAGCTGCCCCACCTCGATCACCGGCGCCGACGTATCGGTCACGTGGCGGGCGTGCGACTCGAAGGCGATCGCGTGGCCGTCCGGCGCGAAGCTCGGGCTGGCGAGCACCCGCTCGTCGTTGCGGAACGAGAAGCAGGGCTGCACCGGGGCCGGCGCTGGCCCGGTCATGCGGAAGATCGTGACCTGGTCGTCCTGTTGGTAGAGCTTCGGATCGCCCTGCGCGCGCGGCTTCGTCGTCACGAACGCGGCGGCGTCACCCCGGCGCGAGATCTCGGCGTCGCGCAGGTACCAGGCGGCGTCGTTCTCCTCGAACCAGTCTTCGATCTTGTTGTTGCCGTCGCCTGGGCGGTCGAGGATCGCGTCGGCGTTCGGCCGAACTGACTTGTCGGACATCAGCAGCGTGCCGTTGTCGATCCACGACGGGTCCGTCCACCCCGACTGGCGGCCGAGGCCGGGCTCGTCCCAGGAGGTGTTGCGATCGGGGTACGAGTAGCCGATCCCGACCGACAGCCGGTTGCACTCCCAGGTCGGCGTGCAGCCTGGGATGCCGATCGTCTGGTGGTAGTACTCGTAGGCCACCTTCGAGCCGTCGGGGCTGATCTCCGGCTTGAACGGCCCGCGGAAGTACGACGTGCCCGCCGGGCTTTCGAACGACACCGGGGTGTTGAACTCGGCGACGAGCTGACCGGTCGCGGTGAGGCGGTGCAGCTGGCGACCCTTGAGGGCGATGAACGATCCGTCGTCGGCGCGCGACTGGTAGCTGTAGCCGCCGGTCGTGGTGAGCTGCACCTGCTGGGCGCCGTCGGTCGACGCGACCCAGAGGTTGCCGCCACGCAGGAACGAGATCGAATCGGCCTGCGCCGCGCCTGGCAGTGCCGTCGGCGCAAGAGCAGCAGCGACGGCGAGCGTGCGAATGAGAGGTGCTGTGGGCATGGCAGCCACTCTCCGCCACGGCGCTCGCCCGCACATCGGGGTACTCCCCAAATGCGTCGCGCCCGCCGCCGCGGCGGCGGGATCGCGTTTGAACTGGCCCAAGCCCGCCAGTTCAAACG
>JAEZDB010000123.1 GCA_023429855.1 Actinomycetes bacterium | reverse complement strand
GCCGACGCCGCTGCTCCGGCCGCCGAGGCTGCTGCTCCGGCTGCCGACGCTCCGGCCGCTGAGGCTGCCGCACCGGCAGAGGCCAAGCCCGCCGCAAAGAAGCCGGCGGCCAAGAAGCCCGCTGCTGCCAAGAAGCCGGCCGCCAAGAAGACCGAGGACGCTCCCGCTGCGGACGCCCCGGCCGAGACCGCAACTGAGACCCCGGCCGCCGAGGCCGCTGAGGAGACGAAGTAGTGAGCACCACTGTCACTGCCGCCGACGTCAAGGCACTCCGTCAGAAGACGGGCGCCGGCCTGATGGAGTGCAAGGCTGCCCTCCAGGAGGCCAATGGCGACGCAGACAAGGCCTTCGAGGCCCTGCGCATCACCATGGGCAAGAAGGCCCAGAAGCTCGCTCAGCGTGAGACGAGCGAGGGCCTGATCGGCCAGTACATCCACGCCACCGGCAAGGTCGGCGTGCTCGTGCAGGTCGAGTGCAACACCGACTTCGTGGCCGGCAACGACATCTTCAAGGACTTCGTCGCCGACCTCGCCCTCCACATCGCTGGTTCGCCGGGCACGCTCTACGTGAGCGCCGACGACATCCCCGAGGACGTCCTCGAGGCCGAGAAGAAGATCTACGTCGCCCAGATCGACGAGAGCAAGCCGCTGGAGATCCGCGAGAAGATCGCCGAAGGCAAGCTGCGCAAGTGGAAAGAGGAGATCGTCCTCCTCGACCAGGCGCACATCAACGTCGACAAGCACGACAACAAGACCATCGAGCAGCTTCGCGCCGATGCCTCGACCCGCACGGGCGAGAACATCGTGATCAAGAAGTTCGCCCGCTTCCAGATCGGCGCGTAGCCCGCGTGACCGACGCAACCTCGCCGGAGCACCCGGCCCCCAGCGGACTCGCCTATCGGCGCGTCCTGCTGAAGGTCTCCGGCGAGGCCCTGCTGGGTGACCTCGAGCACGGCACCGATCCCGCTCGGGTCAACTCGATCGCCACTGCGATCGCCGGGGTCCACCGGCAGGGGCTGGAACTGGCGCTCGTCGTCGGCGCCGGCAACATCTTCCGCGGCATGGCCGGGGCGGCCAGCGGCATGGATCGTGCGACCGCCGACTACATGGGCATGATCGCGACCGTCCTGAACGCGCTCGCGTTCCAGGACGCGCTTGAGAAGCTCAGCGTGCCCACGCGTGTCCAGTCGGCGCTCACGATCAGCGAGGTCGCTGAGCCCTACATCCGCCGTCGTGCGATGCGCCACCTCGAGAAGGGTCGCGTCGTGATCTTCGCGGCCGGCACCGGCAACCCGTTCTTCACGACCGATACGGCTGCCGCGCTGCGCGCTGCAGAGATCCATGCAGAAGCGATTCTGATGGCGAAGAACGGCGTCGACGGCGTGTTCGACGACGACCCGCGGACGAACCCGAACGCCCAGATGATCAACCGGATCACGCACATGGAGGCCGTCTCGCGCGGCCTCAAGGTCATGGACGCGACCGCCCTCACGCTCTGCATGGAGAACCGTCTGCCCATTCGCGTGTTCAACCTCGACGACGAGGCGAACATCGAACGGATAGTGTCGGGCAAAGACCTCGGAACCCTGGTGATCACTGAATGAGCGAACTCATCGACACCCTGCTCGCGGATGCCCGCGAGCGTATGGCCAAGACGGTCGAATCGACCACGAGCGAGTTTGGCTCGGTCCGCACGGGCCGCGCCTCGACTTCGCTGCTCGACCGCGTCGTCGTCGACTACTACGGGGCGCCTACGCCCCTGAAGCAGCTGGCGACGCTCAGCACCCCGGAGGCGCGCCTCCTGACCGTCCAGCCGTTCGACCAGGGCTCGCTGAAGCTCATCGAAAAGGCCATCGTGGAGTCGGGCCTCGGCCTCACGCCGAACAACGACGGCAAGATCGTCCGGATCAACATCCCGGAGCTCAACGAAGAGCGCCGCAAGGACCTCGTGAAGGTCGCCCGCAAGATCGCTGAGGATGGCCGCGTGGCCGTTCGCAACGTGCGCCGCGACATCCTCCACGATCTCAAGAAGCTCAAGGACGACGGCGACGTCGGTGCCGACGACGAGCACCGCGGCGAAGGCGAACTGCAGAAGATCACGGATGCGGCGATCGCCGACCTCGATGGCCGCCTCAAGGCCAAAGAGGAAGACATCCTCGAGGTCTAGGCGACCTTGGTGACGGGCGTGGAGCCTCCGCGCAACGTCGCGATCATCACGGACGGCAACGGGCGGTGGGCCAAACAACGCGGCCTGCCCCCGATCGCCGGTCATTCGGCTGGCGCCGATGTCGTCCGTGAGCGTCTCAAGGACGCGGTTCGGCTCGGCATCCGCCAGCTGACGGTCTACTCGTTCTCAACCGAGAACTGGAGTCGGCCCAAGGACGAGGTCGACGGCCTGATGGAGCTGTTCGCACAGCGCACCGTCCAAGAGGTCCCTGCGCTCATCGAAGGCGGGGTCCGGCTCCGCTTCGTCGGCTCGCGCCTCGGCGTGTCCGCAGAGCTCTTGGCGCGCATGGACCAGGCTGAAGTCGACACCGAGCACTGCGAGAACCTTGATCTGTTCGTCGCGTTCAACTACGGCTCACGCCAAGAGATCCTCGAAGCGGCCGAGCGCTACACCGGCGGCGGCGAAGAGGCGTTCCGCCAGCTGCTGCACGAACCCGAGTTGCAGGACCCGGATCTGCTGATCCGCACCAGCGGCGAGCAACGGATCAGCAACTACCTCCTCTGGCAGTGCGCGTACTCTGAGTTCGTGTTCCGCGACGAACTCTGGCCAGACTTCACCCGCGAGGCCTTTGAGGCGTGCCTCGAGGAGTACAGCCAACGCCAGCGCCGCTTCGGAGGACGGGTCGCATGACCGGCGCACCCCGTAGCCCCGGCCGCGCGCGGCGCCCCGCCGGCGAACCCGAGCCGTCGCGCAAGAAGAAGAACTCCGACCTCGGCGCGCGCGTCGCGGTCGCCATCCCTGCGCTCGCGGTCGCGATCGCGATGGTCGCCGCCGGCGGCTGGTGGTTTACGGCCGCGGCCGCGGGCCTGGCGATCATCTGCGCCCACGAGTTCTTCCGGATGTACGAGCCGATCCACCCGGTCAAGATGGGCGGCTACATCTCGATCCTGGCGCTCTGCATCGCCGCCCACACTGGCGGCCGGCAGCACTTGGCGCTCGTCGTCGTCATCACCTTCCTGATCGTGTTCCTGCTCTCGTTCGCGCAGGTCAAAACGACCGCCGTCGGCGTCGCGATGACGATCTTCGCGGTCACCTGGATCGGCCTCGGCGTCGCCCACGCGATTCTGCTGCGCGACCTCGAGCACGGCGCCGACGTCCTCATCGACGTCCTCGCCGGCACGTTCGTCGGCGACACCGCGGCCTACCTCGGCGGTCGAGCCGTGGGCAGGACGAAGCTCTCGCCGGCGATCTCGCCCAACAAGACGGTTGAGGGCCTGATCATCGGGATCGCGTCCGCGATCTTCGCGGTCTGGGTCGCCGGGCTGTACCAGGACTGGATGACCGGCACCGACGCCCTCGTGCTCGGCGTGGTCGTCGCCCTCATCTCGCCGATCGGCGACCTGTTCGAGTCGTTCTTCAAGCGCGAGGCGCAGATCAAAGACACCGGCACGCTCTTCGGTGCCCACGGCGGCGCGCTCGATCGACTCGACGCCGTGCTGTTCACCACCGTCGCCGGCTACTACACCTGGCTGTGGCTCCGGTGAGCCGCGGCCCGCACTCGTCATGACCCGCGAGGGTGCTGAGCGCGTGGTCGTGCTCGGCTGCTCCGGCTCGATCGGCACGCAGGCCGCCGACGTGCTCGAGCGGTCGGAGACGATGCAGTGCGTCGGGCTGGCGGCCGGTCGCGACTGGAAGGAAGCCGTCGCGCAGGCCGAGCGCTTGGGCGTCGACCGCATCGCCATTGCCGACGCCGACTCGGCGGCCGCCGCCGCGGGGCACTTCAGTGGCGAGGTGCTCGCCGGCCCGTCGGGCGTGCTCGAACTCGCCATCGGATCCGGCGCCGACCTCGTGCTCAACGCGATTGTCGGCGCGGCCGGCCTCGGTTCGACGCTGGCGGCCCTCGGCGAAGGCATCGACGTCGCGCTCGCCAACAAGGAGTCGCTCGTCGTCGGCGGCGAGCTCGTCACCGGGCTGGCGGAGGCGACGGGCGCGCGCCTGTGGCCCGTCGACTCCGAGCACAGCGCGCTGCAGCAGCTGCTCGGTGCCACTACACCCGGTGAGGTGCACCGGATCGTGGTCACCGCTTCGGGTGGGCCGTTCCGGGAGTGGGGTGCTGCGGAGATCGCGGGCGCTACCGTCGAGCAGGCACTGGCTCATCCAACCTGGCGGATGGGCGGGAAGATCACCATCGACTCCGCGACCATGATGAACAAGGGCCTCGAGCTGATCGAAGCGCACCACCTGTTCGGCATCCCGATGGACAAGATCGACGTGCTCGTGCACCCGCAGTCGATCATCCACGGCCTCGTGACCCTGGCCGACGGCGCGCAGCTCGCGCACCTCGGCAACCCCGACATGCGCGTGCCGATCTCGTGGGCGCTGCACCGCGGGGCAAGCACGCCGCTGCCGACGAAGCGACTCGACCTCGCCGAGATCGGCCAGCTCACCTTCGAAGCACCCGACATGGAGCGCTTTCCGTGCCTGCGCCTGGCGCGCGAGGCGCAAGACCAAGGCGGCGCCGCACCGTGCGTGCTCAACGCCGCCAATGAGGTCGCCGTCTACGCGTTCCTCGACGGCAAGGTGCCGTTCGGCGCGATCCCGGAGGTCGTCGAGACGACCCTGGAACGCGACGGCGACGGCCGGGTGCATCACGCTTCGCAGCTGCTGGAGATCGACCGGAAGGCCCGCGAGACCGCCGGCGCCGTCGTCGACCGGCTGGTCGCCGCGTGAGCTGGGTCCTCGCGTTCCTCGGTTTCGCCGCCCTCGTCTTCTTCCACGAGCTCGGCCATTTCGCCGCCGCGAAGTCCGTCGGCATGCGCGTCGAGAAGTTCTCGCTGTTCTTCGGCAAGCCACTCTGGAAGATCCAGCGCGGCGAGACGCAGTACCAGATCGCTGCCATCCCGCTCGGCGGGTTCGTGAAGATCACCGGGATGAATCCCGAAGAGGAGCTCGAGCCGGGGCTCCGCGCTCGCTCCTACGCCGGGTCGCCCGTGTGGAAGCGGATCTACGTGATCGCGGCCGGGCCGTTCGTCAACGTCGTGATCGCCTTCGTGATCCTGGCAGGGATCTACATGGTCGACGGGCGGGCCGTGCCAGGCGTCTCCGTCGCTGCGGTGGAGCAGGGGTTCGGCGCCGACGGCGTCTTGGAGGAGAACGACCGCCTCGTGAGCGTCAGCGCTCCCGCAGCAGCGGTTGCTGGCGGCAAGGCCGACGGCCAGAACGCGTCGGCAGCCGTCGATCGCACCGTGCTCGTCGACGAGCGCAACCTGAGCGACGCCGAAGCGGAGCGTCGCGTCAAAGCGGCCCGCGACCTGATCTCCACCGGCGGCTGCGGCGCTGCGGTGATCGGCAAGGGCAGGAACGGTGAGCCGCAGGTTGCGCCCTGCGCGACGCCGCAGCCGCTCAAGATCGTCGTCGAGCGCGACGGCAAGCAGCTCGAGAAGCAGGTCACACCGCAGTACGACGAGCAGCTCAAGCGCTACCGCCTCGGGATCGCGTTCGGTTCGCCGCTGGAGCCCGCGAACCTCGCGGAGGCTTCGGCCGAGTCGGTCGCGGCGATGTGGCGTGTCACGCGGCTGACGGTCGAGGCGATGGCCAAGGTCGTCTACGACTCCGAGGCCCGCAAGGAGGTCTCGAGCGTGGTCGGCGGTTACGAGACGACGCGCCAGTCGATCGAGGTCGACGTCGTCCAGGCGTGGTTCGTGATCGCCCTGATCTCGCTCTCGCTCGCGATCATCAACCTGTTCCCGTTCTTGCCGCTCGACGGCGGCCACATCTTCTGGGCGCTCGTGGAGAAGGCCCGCGGCGGAAAGCCCGTCTCCACAGCGGTGCTTGAGAAGGCCAGCATCGTCGGCCTCGCCCTCGTCTTCATGCTCTTCTTCATCGGCCTCTCGAACGACATCGGCCGCATCACGAGCGGAACGGGCTTCGGAGTCCGCTAGCCCGAGGCGCGTTGCCGCTGGTGCGCCCGGTACGTTGGCCGTCGATGTACCACGTTCACGGAACGCACGTCGTGCCTCGGATGACGCCCGAGCAGGCGGCCAAGGCGCAAAAGTGGGAGCTGCCGGCGACGTTCGTCGCGCTGCTGATCATCCCGTACCTGCTGCTGGCGTTCTACGCGACGACGGGCACCGCCGATCTCTTGACGGAGATTCTCTACGCCGTCATCTGGACGTTCTTCCTCGCGGAGGCGGTCGCCATGCTGCGGCTCGCCCCCGACAACTGGGACTGGGCGCGGCGCAATGTGCTCGACCTCGTCATCCTGGCGGCCGCGTCGCCGGTGACGCTCGCCTACGGCAACGAGCATGTCGAAGCGCTCCAGGTGCTCTGGCTCCTGCGGATCCTCGACCTGATGCCGGTCATCCACCGGCACCTCTTCCGCATCACGGTGATCCGCTTCGCCTTCATCCTCTGGGCGCTCGTGATCTTCGGTGGCGGTCTTGCGTACGCGCGACTCGAAGACGGCCAGGAGACGGTCCCGACGCTGCTCCAAGCGATCTACTGGGCGAACACGACGGTGTCGACCGTCGGCTACGGCGACTGGCTCCCGCACACCACCGAGACGATCTTGCTCGCGATTCCGCTGCAGGCGATGGGCGTGGTGCTGGGCGCCATTCTCGTGGCTGGCATCCTCCCGATGTTCGACAAGGAGTTCGCGCAGGGGTTCAGCGACCGGGTCGCCGAGCAGGTCGAGAAGCTCAGCGGCAGCGTGACGAACATCGAGGCCGACATCGAGGAGATCGAGCAAGGCGAGCGTTCGCAGGACCGCGTGCTGGCAGCGATCGCTCGCGACTTGGCGGTGCTCAAAGCGCACGCCGGGATCGACGAGTCCCAGGGTGGGGTCGGCGATGCACCGGCTTCACCGCATGCCAGTTAGCTATGCCCACGCGCGCCCTCGTTGCAGATGCCACGAATGCGTAGGCTCGCAGCATGAGTACGGCGCTCGACCCTCCTCCGGTGCCGGTGTCTGAAGGCACCGACCACCCGCACCTCAATCGCGCGATCTCGCGCAACTTGCTGCTGCTGTTCGTGATCGGCGACGTGGTCGGCGGGGGGATCTACACGCTCGTCGGCGACATCGGCGCCGAGGTCGGCGGAGTGGTGTGGCTCCCGATGCTGCTGGCCCTCAGCCTCGCGATGTTTACCGCCGCGTCGTATGCGGAGCTGGTCACGAAGTACCCGCAGGCGGCCGGCGCGGCGCTCTACGTGAACAAGGCGTTCAAGCGCCCGTTCCTCACGTTCATGGTGGCGTTCGCGGTGATGTGCTCGGGCATCGCGTCGGCAGCGACGCTTGCGCGCGGCGTGTCGGGCAAGTACCTGCCGCAGCTGTGGACCGACACGCCCGTGGTCCCGGTCGCGCTGGTGTTCTTGATCCTCGTCGCGGCGCTGAACTTCCGCGGGATCAGCGAGTCGGTGAAGGTCAACGTCGTGCTCACCTTGATCGAGCTTGCCGGGCTCCTCCTCGTGATCGTGATCGCCGTGGCTGCGCTCTCCGACGGCCAGGGCGACCTGTCGAACGCCTTCACGTTCGATGGCCACAGCGGCGGGCTCGTGGGTGCGGCGCTGGCGGGCACCGCGCTGGCCTTCTATGCCCTGATCGGCTTCGAGGATTCTGTGAACGTGGCTGAGGAGGCCAAGGAGCCAGCGCGCGATTACCCGCGGGCGCTGTTCGGCGGCATCCTGATCGCCGGCGTGATCTACCTCATCATCGGCGTGTTGGCTCCGGCGGTCCTGCCGCGCGAAACGCTCGTCGACACGGAGAACGGCACCCCGCTCATCTCGATGGCGACGACCGGGCCGCTGGCGGTCGACGCGCAGCTCTTCGCGGTGATCGGCATCCTCGCGCTCGCCAACGGCGCGCTGATCAACATGATCATGGCCTCGCGGCTCGTCTACGGCATGAGCGTCCAAGACATCATCCCGCGGCTGTTCAGCAAGGTCCACCGAACGCGCCGCACGCCTTGGGCGGCGATCCTGTTCACCACCTCGCTCGCGATGGCGCTGGCCAGTACCGGCTCGGTGGCCGATCTGGCCTCGACGACGGTGGTGCTGCTGCTCACCGTGTTCACCTTCGTCAACGTGGCCGTGCTCGTACTCAGGCGCGACGACGTCGGGCGCCCGCACTTCCACGCCGCGACGATCGTGCCGGTGATCGGCGCCGTCGCGAGCGCCGGCCTGCTGGCCTACGGCGTCGTCGATGACCCAGAGCAGATCCGGCGCGCGGCGCTGCTGCTCGCGCTCGGCGTGGTCTTCTGGGTCGTAAACCTCGGTGGCCGCCGCGCCCAGGGCCCGATGGACACGACGCAGATCGGCGCCATGCAAGATCCGGACTCCCGCCGCGACGCCTAGAAGGCGGGCACGTATGGGCGCGCGCGTCCGCGGTGGACCGCACCACCCGGTAGAACACCGGGCATGCGCGTCGGAATCCTGACCTCCGGGGGAGACTGCCCTGGCCTCAACGCCGTCATCCGCGGGTCCGCGCGGCTGTTGCTCGACGAGGGCCACGAGCCGGTCGGGCTGCTTCGCGGCTTCCGCGGCCTCGGCGACCCGACGCTGCGGGTACCGCTTCCCAAGGAGCGGCTCGCGGGCATCCTGCAGCTCGGCGGCACGATCCTGCAGTCCTCCGGCTACGACCCGTACCACGTGCCCGGCGGAATGGAGCAGGTGTGGGCTGCCCAGGAAGCCGACCCCCTCGACGCGGTGATCGCGATCGGCGGCGAACACACGCAGTGGATCGCGCGCCGCCTCTCGGCCGACGGCCTGCCGGTGGTCGGCGTGCCGAAGACGATCGACAACGACGTCGTCGGCACCGACCGCACGTTCGGCGTCGACACCGCGGTGCAGGTTGCAACCGACGCGATCGACCGTCTCCGTACGACCGCGCAGTCGCACGACCGCGTGATGGTCGTCGAGGTGATGGGCCGCCACTCCGGCTGGATTGCGGCCCTCGCCGGGCTCGCCGGCGGCGCGGACTGCATCCTCGTGCCAGAGGTCGAGCGGACCGTCGACGAGGTCGCCGCGATGGTCAGCGCTCGCCACCACAGCGGCAAGACGTTCTCGATCGTCGTGGTTGCCGAAGGGGCCAAGCTGGCGTTCAAGCCGGGTGAGCAGCAGCTCGTCCTCGCGACCGATCAGCTCGACGAGAACGGCTTCGTGCGCCTCGGCGGCATCGGCGCGCTGCTCGGCCCTGAACTCGAGCGGCTCACGGGCTTTGAGACGCGCGTCACCGTCCTCGGCCACGTGCAGCGCGGCGGCACGCCGGTCGCCTCGGACCGCATTCTCGCTACGCGCTACGGGCTGCATGCGGCCGAGCTCGTGCTGGAAGGCCGCACCGGCCGGATGGTTGCGCTGCAGGGCACGGCGATCGGCTCCGTGCCGCTCAGCGAGACCGAGGGCGCACGCGAGCTCGACCTCGTCGTGCTCGAAGCGGCCCAGCGGTTCTTCCGCTAGCGCGGGCGACGCTCGGCTCGGGAGCGTTTGCCCTGCTGAGGGCGCTGCGCCAGGCCGAGCGCTGTGTGAACGATGTGGTCATCGCCCGGGCGCGCGGCTCCGTAGACTGAAGACATGTCTTCGCGCCGCCAGATCCACGTAGGCAACGTCCCCATCGGGGGCGGTGCGCCAGTGGCCGTGCAGACGATGACCAAGACGGAGACGGCGAACCACGCCGAGACGCTCGCACAGATCAAGCGCGTGGCTGAAGCCGGCGCCGACATCGTCCGCTGCGCGGTGCCGCGCGAGCAAGACGTCGAGGCGCTGCGGGACCACATCCTGCCGCACTCGCCGATCCCGATCATCGCCGACATCCACTTCAACCACACCCTCGCCATCAAGGCGATGGAGGCCGGTGCGCACTGCATCCGGATCAACCCCGGCAACATCGGCGGCCCCGACAAGGTTGCTGAGGTGGTGGCGAAGGCCAAAGAGCTCAACGTCCCGATGCGGATCGGCGTCAACTCCGGTTCGCTGCCCAAGCACCTGATGGAGCTCGAGTTCACGAACCCCGTCGAGGCGCTCGTCACGGCCGCCACCGACTTCGTCGACCTGATGCACCGCCTCGACTTCGACAACTTCAAGGTGTCGATGAAGTCGACGAGCGTGCCCAACACGATCGCGTCGAATCGACTGCTCGCGGAGAAGATCGACCACCCGCTGCACCTCGGCGTCACCGAGGCCGGTACGAAGTGGACCGGCTCGCTCAAGAGCGCGGTCGGCCTTGGCACGCTCCTGGCCGACGGCATCGGCGACACCGTCCGCATCTCGCTCTCCACGTTCCACGCCGAAGAAGAGGTCAAGGTCGCCTGGGAGATCCTCAAGGCCCTTAAGCTGCGTGAGCGCGGCCCGGTCCTGATCGCCTGCCCCACCTGCGGGCGGCTGCAGTTCGACATGGACTCCGTGGTCACCGAGGTCGAGCAGCGCCTGCAGGCCTACCCGGATCCGATCGAGGTCTCGATCCTCGGCTGCGCCGTCAACGGCATCGGCGAGGCCCGCCACGCCGACTTCGGCATCACGGGCGCCAAAGACGCCGGCATGATCTTCTCCAAGGGCGAACCGCTGAAGAAGGTCCCGACCGACCGTCTCGTCGAAGAGCTGTTCGCGGAGATCGACCGCTACTACGCGTCCGACAAGACGATCGTGCGCGACGCGAAAGCGGCCGCCGAGGCTGCGGCCTGGCTCGCCGAGAACGAAGACCTCGAGGCGATGACGCCCGAGCGCCTTGCAGCGATCGAACTCGAGAAGAACAAAGCTTCTGGCGGCGGCGAAGACCTCTTCGACCTCGCCGTCACGCAGGCCGGCCCGAAGGTCGACGAGGCCGTCTCGCCCACCGCGGGGCGCCGCTTCACCCGTTCTTAACGGCGATGGGCGTCACTCGGCGCCAAGCGCTGCAGCTCGGCGGCGGTGCGCTTGTGGGCGCCGCGGCAGGCGCAGCTGCGGCGACCGCTGCGGCGTCGGCTGGTGATCCGCCGGGGCCCACCGCGCCGCAGCTCCCGTTCGACAGCGATGCGGAGCAGCAGGGCATCGTCACGCCGCGGCAGCGCCAGCTGGCACTAGCCGCCTTCACGCTTGCGCCGGAGCTGCGTGGCGGCTTCGGCCGTGGCGAACTCGCCACGCTCATGCAGGACTGGTCGGCCGCAGCACGGCAACTCACTGCAGGCGCCGACCTGGCCCGCGGTGCCGGACCGACCGCCGCAGTCGGGGCACCCGCCGACACCGGCGAGGCGACCGGCCTCGACGCGGCTGGCCTGACGATCACCTTCGGCTTCGGGGGCGCGGTCTTCGATCCGGCACGCGCCCTGGTGGCGGCCAGCACCCGGCCGCGAGAACTGGCCGCGCCGCTGCCGGCCTTCGACGGCGATGCGCTGGAACCGGGATGGAGCGGGGGAGACCTGCTCATCAGCGCCGCCGCCGACGACCCGCAGGTCGCCGTCCACGCCGTGCACGCGCTCGCCCGCATCGGCACGGGCGCGGCTGCCTTGCGCTGGTTGCAGACCGGGTTCCTGCCGGGTAGCGGCGCCAGCACGCCGCGCAACCTGATGGGCTTCAAGGACGGCACGGTCACCCTCGAGGGAGCGGCGTCCGGCACGCAGCGCCGCTACTTGTGGGCAGGCTCCGAGAGTCCTGCATGGATGCAAGGCGGCGGCACGTTCCTCGTGGTGCGGCGGATCCGCATGCTGCTGGAGGGCTGGGACCGCGCGACGCTGGAGAAGCAGGAAGACACGATCGGCCGGACTAGGGCTGAAGGCGCGCCGCTCGGCCAGGCCCGCGAGTCCGACCCGGTCGACCTGGCCAAGCTCAAGACCACCGGCGAGTACGCCGTGCCCGAGCGCAGCCACGTCGCGATCGCGCACCGCGCCGCAGCCAGCGGCGCCACCATTCACCGCCGTCCGTACTCCTACGCGGGCGGCGTCGATCGCGCGACTGGTCAACTCGACGCGGGCCTGATCTTCCTCTCGTACCAGCGCAGCATCGCCCGCCAGTTCGTGCCGCTGCAGCGTTCGCTTGCTCAGCTCGACGCGCTCAACGAGTACACGCGTGCCATCGGCTCAGCCGCGTTCGCCGTGCCACCGGCCAGCAGAGGCGCGCAGGACTGGGTCGGTCGGAGCTTGTTGACGGGACGCTGACGCTCGTCGCGCGGGCTGCGCTCGCGAATCCGAGAAGCGCAAGCGGCACGAGAACCAGCAAGGCGCGCCGGGTCTTGAGCCCGACGCGCCTCGCATTCCCCACCCAGGGAAGTTCTGGGGCACGTGATCGCCGGACTGGACGGCGGTGCCCTCTTAGACCCTAGTGGGGTCTGTGCGCCAGGCACGCCACCTCGACAGGATGGCCAGGCGCGACCGCCAGCTAATGGCCGCAGCGGGCGGGGCGGTCGACCGCTATGGCCGGTAGGGTCGAGGGCCGAAACGAGGACTTGCGCACAGGCGGCGCAACCTCCTCGCCTCGGCTGGGTTGTAAGCCGCCGAGAGACCCGAAGGTGTCGGCGCTGCTGCGTCGCCGCCACACCTCCTGGAGCTGTTTCCCTGTCCCGACACGTACCCGTGCCGCTCGTGCGTCGACTGATCGTCGCGCTGTTCACGCTCGCCCTTGCGGCTGACGTCGCTGCCGCGTCGGCGGTCGCCGCCGGAACGACGACGCCTGCGGGTACGCCGCTCGCGCGCAACGCGTCGCCGATCCCGTGGAACGGCATCGCGGGCTACAGCTACCTCACCCAGCCGACCGACCAGCTCGGCGTACCGGGTAGCGAAGCGGGAGCTGGCCTCACGCCGGAGGGCGCGGTCTTCACGCCGTCGGTCGAGGTCACGCCCTGGCTCGCGGGCAAGCGGGTCGGCGTGCGGGCGCGACGCGGCCTGCCTGACCCCAAAGTGCCGCTGATGGCAACAGGGACCGACCGCAAGGGGGCGTCTGCGGCGTGGTGGGCAACGTCGCCGGCCGGTGTGCCGTCGGCCGTGATCGCCCTCGAGCCGGGCGCGCGCCGCGAGGCCGGCGTCGCGCTGCGGTGGGGCGGCACGACCGAGCCAGGCGCCCAGCCCAGCGCCTACCGGTTTGCGCGGCCAGCGGTCCCTCAGCGGCCAGGGCTGTATTCGCACCCAGGCGAGGCGTTCGTGCCAAACCGCTGCTGGTCGGTACGCCGGCTCAGCGGTGGCGGCGGCTACGAGGTTCGGCGCGGCGACTCGGTCGTCGCGATCGTGGTCGGACGGTCGCGCCGCTCGCAGGGCCGGCTGGCGGGGATCGTGCCCAAACGATGCGCCTCCAAGCCTAAGACCGTCGCGGTGGCCCTGCGACTGCGCCTGGCTACGCGGCACTCGCGGATCCATGTGGTCGTGCCGTTCAAGCCGCTCCCGGTCCGCGACCCGCGCGTCGCCGCGATCGCCGCGTCCGACCTGCATGTGACCGGCTCGCAGCTCGCCGTCGCCTGGCGCACCCAGCGTGGGGCAGGTGCCACGGTCGAGCTGCCGGAGCCCGCGGTGCAGCGCGCCTTCGACGCGTCGATCGTCAACATCTTGGTCCCGCGATACCAGCTGCCCGACGGCATGTGGGTGCAGACGGTGAACCAGATGCAGTACCACGCGTACTGGCTGCGCGACGCCGCGATGATGAGCAACGCGCTCGACCTCGTCGGGCTCCACAGCGTCGCCGCAGAAGATCTCGGCTTCGTCGCGACCTGGCAGCTGCCGACCGGCGAGTTCTCGTCGCGGCCGGGCCAGAAGGACGGCCTCGGGCAGGCCCTGTGGTCGCTCGGCCAGCACGCGCGGCTCACCGGCGACGCGGCCTTCGCGACGGCGTGGGCACCAGCGGTCGACCGTGCCGTCACGTGGACCGCTCAGACGATCGCCGCGAACCCCTTCGGCCTGCTTCCACCGTCAGACCCGCGCGACAACGAGCTCATTGCCGGCGAGCTCACCGGCGATCAGCTCTGGGCGGTCGCCGGGCTCGACGCTGCGGCGAGCCTCGCCACGCTCGCTGGCAACCGCCCGCTGGCGGCCCGCGCCCGGGCCACACGCGACAAGCTCAAGAACCGCGTCATCGAACTCGCCCGGGCGACCGCGTTGAACAACCGGATCCGCCCGGCGCTCGACCAGCCCGGCGGCTACAGCTGGGGCGAGCTGTGGGCGGCATGGCCCTACCCGACGCTGCAGCCAACCGACCCGCTCGTCACCGGCACCATGGCCGCCTCGATCGCCGAACAGAAGGAGGGCGTCGCCACCTACGCAGGCGGCCAGTTCCTGCACATGTACACCGGGTTCCGCGTCTGGCAGACCACGCTGCGCGCCGGCGATCAGAACGGCCCGCTTCAAGGGCTGTACTCGACGCTCGCCCACCTCACACCGACGGCGGGCACGTTCGAGACGAACCTGCGGCCCTACTGGAAGCGCGACGCGCGCAGCAACATCGCGCCGCACGGCGCGTTCGCCGCGGAGTTCGTCACGTTCGTCCACGACCTGCTCGCCCGCGACCAAGACGGCGCGCTCGTGCTGCTCGGCGCGATGCCGGCGAGCTGGCTGGAGCCGGAGAAGGTCACGAGCGTGGTCAACCTGCCGACGGCGGCCGGGCTCGTCACGTTCAACTTCCGCGCGACGCCGAACGGCGGGATCCTGACCTGGAGCCTGGCCCCGCGCGACGCAGAGGCCGCGCCGAAGGTGCGCTTCCCGCTGCCTGCGTCGGTGGCCGCAGCCACGGTCAACGGCGACGGAACGCTCGTCAACCGCGACGTGGTCCTCAAAGGCACCGGCGGCACCGTCGGCCTCACCTGGTCGCGCACGGCCGATCTCGGTCCGAGCCTCGGTGCGACGATCAGCCGCTTGCAGGGCGAGTACCGGGCGCTGCGACTCGACCCGCCGCGCTGACGCCCTCGGTCAGCGCTCGTCGAGCGAGCCCAGCAGCGCCTGGGCGTCCTGCAGCTGGCTGCCGAGGATCTGGCGAGCGGTGTCGAGCAGCTGGAAGATCCGGGGGTCGCGTACGCGGTAGAAGACGCTCGTGCCAGCGCGGCGATTGTCGAGCAGCCCCTGCTTGCGCATCGCGGTGAGGTGCTGCGAGGTGCCGCCGGAGTCGAGGTCGAGTTCGGCTTGCAGGTCGCCGACGGTGCGCTCGCCCTCACGCAGGAGCTCAAGGATTCGCACGCGAGCCGGGTGGCCGAGCAGCCGGAAGAAGTCGGCCTTGAGCCGGTAGATCGGCTGGTGCTGCAGCGCGACGGCGCCGCCGTTGGGGGATGCAGCCATGCGAGTCAGAATACCAGGCTGCCGTATATCTTCGAATGTTCTAAGATTACGTTTCATGAGAGTGTTTCGTGATTCGGACTCGACGTCGCGGCTGCTGTCTGCCGTCGTGGCCGGATCCGCCGTTCGCCGGGCCTTCGCTTCGGTCCCGCGTCCCAGCGCGGCCGGGTCGCTGCCGGCCGCGTCGCCCGAAGCCGAGCGCCTGAGGGCCGAGCTGTGTGAGGCCGGGAGCGAGGAAGCCGCGTACGCCTTCCTCGAGCACGTCGAACCTGATTCCCTCGCGGCTGCGCACCGCACCGCGTTCGGGGAGCAGGCCGGGCCGGCGGCAGCGCGGGGCGCCTTGCGTGCCGCGTGGGACGTGTATCGCCATGACCGGTGCCGGGGCGTGAATTGAAGAGGGCCGCCAGCGTCTGGTCGGCGCTGGCGGGCATGCTGCCCGGGTCTCGCGATCTCGCCGCAGCGCGGCGCGACCCGAAGGCCGATCTCGTCGCCGGAATCACGGTCGCGATCGTCGCGCTGCCCCTGGCGCTGGCGTTCGGGGTCTCGTCAGGTCTGGGCGCGCAGGCGGGACTGGCCACCGCGATCGTGGCGGGGTTCGTGGCCGCGGTGTTCGGCGGATCGAACCTGCAGGTGTCGGGGCCGACAGGCGCCATGACCGTCGTGCTGATTCCGGTGGTCCACCGCGTCGGCGTGGAAGGAGCGCTCTTCGCCGGCTTTCTCGCCGGCCTCGTGCTGGTGGCGATGTCGTTTGCTCGCGTAGGGAGGTACGTCCGCTACCTCCCGTTGCCGGTGGTCGAGGGGTTCACGGCTGGGATCGCCGTTGTGATCGCGCTCCAGCAGGTGCCAGCCGCGCTCGGGGTCGCGCCGGGCGAGGGCGACCGGGTGCTTCTCGTGGCTGGCGACGCCCTGGCGGTGTTCGCGCACGACCCGCAGGTGGCCTCGCTCGTGATGGCCGCCAGCGTGACCGCGGTGCTGCTGGTGGGCGCGCGGTGGCGGCCGGGCGTGCCGTTCTCGCTGCGGGCCGGCGCGGCCGCGACCGTCGTGACGCAGGCCGCCGGGCTCGACGTGGCCGTCATCGGCGCGCTCCCGGC
>JAEZDB010000080.1 GCA_023429855.1 Actinomycetes bacterium | reverse complement strand
GTTCGCGCGCGAGCACGGCGAGCGAGCGGTCCGCGCCCTCGGCGGGCCGCGCCGCGCCGCGCGTGTGCTCGACGACGAGGCACCCGACCTCGACGTCGAATCGCTCGCCGCGTTGCTGGCCAAGCGCGCCGCGCGGGCCGGACTGGCAGACTCCCCGTCGTGACGAAGGCCCTCCTGGTTCCCGCTGCGGCGCTCATCGCGCTGTTCGTCGTCGTGACCGTGATCGCCTCGGTCGCCGGCGCGAAGAACCTCGGCACCGCCGCGACGTTCGGGCAGGTCGCGTTCGGCATCGGGCTGGTCGCGTTCCTCCTTCGCGCGCCGCGCCCCTAAACTCACCTCCGTGCAGCCTGAATTTCCCAAGCCGTGGCTTCGTTGCTACCGCTGCTGGTCGACCCGCCTCGAAGTTCAGGTCCACTACGACGGCATCCATCGGATCGACCCCGTCTCCGGGCGCCGCGTCGAAGCGATCGACGAGCTGCAAGAGGCCGTCGTCCAGTGCCTGGACTGCCTCCACGACCAGCCGCACCTGGGCTTCGCCGACGACCGCGTCGAGCCGATCGAAGACCGCTGGGAGCGCATGATCGCCGGCACGCCGTGGGTCGCCTCCTGCACCGTGCGCGTCGACTCCGACCTCGTCGAGACCTGTGAGGGCCCCGAGGCCGCCGATGCCTTGTCGTACGCCGCCTTCGGCGACCACGGCACCCGCGAGTTCTTCACCCACGTGCGGTTCCACACCCACGAGAAGGACGGCACCGTGATCGTCCACCTGCTCGTCGAGCTCTACGCCCGCAACGGCGAAGAGGCGACCGACGTGCTCGAGACCGCCGCCCGCGGCGGCCTGGCGATCACGTCGCTCGCCGAAGAGGCGCGGCCGCCGGCTGCCGCCGACGACTCGCACTAAGCGGCCTCGCGCGCGATTCCGGCCCGAGGCACCCAACGCGGTTCGGCACACCGAGCCCGGGCCGGCGTCTACGCGCTGCCTGAGGTGCTCTGCCCGTCGGGCTCATGCTGCTGCTCGGTCTCCTTCATCGCCCGCGTCCGGCGACGGGTCATCCAGCCGGCGAGTTCGCGCAGCTGACGCACCGCGAGCGTCGTGCCGGCCACCTGCGTGTGCTGCGAGAGGCCCGCTTCGCGGACGAGCGTCTGCAGACGGCGCACGCCAGACTGCCGTCGCTCGATGCCGGAGGCCACCGCCGACTTCGGGTCGCTGGCCGTCTCGTCGGCGATCGCCAGGCCCGCGAGACGCGCCACCGCGGCCAGGTAGTCGTCGCGCAGGGCCTGGTTGGCCCACCGCGCCACGCGCGTGCCCGACGGCAGCCCGGAGATCAGCCCCTGGAGCGTGTCGAGCGGGAGCGAGCGGCGCATCGCGCCGACGGCCTCCACGAGCGCCGGCACCGAGCCGCCGGTGCGCGCTGAGACACCCGCGAGGTACGGCGCGAAGGGCAAAAGGCGGCAGCGGGCGACGGCGACGGCGAGGTCGTGCGGGACGCCGGCCTGCTCCCACGCGTCGACCTCGGCGGTCGCGGCGGTCACGCGGCCTTCGGCGCGTTCGGCCTCCAGCTCGCGCGGGCCGAACTGCTGCGCCGAGCCTTCGATGAGCGCGACGGCAGCGGCCCGGTGGGCTTGGATCGTCTCGCGCAGGTCGTCGTCGG
This sequence comes from Actinomycetes bacterium, assembly GCA_023429855.1. Classification (GTDB taxonomy): domain Bacteria; phylum Actinomycetota; class Thermoleophilia; order Solirubrobacterales; family Solirubrobacteraceae; genus JAGIBJ01. The sequence continues at coordinate 3,332 of JAEZDB010000080.1, read as the reverse complement.
CGGTGACGTCGTTGCGCAGGTACCAGCGGCTGACCTGACGTACGCCGTCCTGTACGACGGCCGTCAGCGACCAGCGCGTCTCCGGGTCGACGTCGAGCGCCTCGATCTGGGCGATCAGCGCCGGGGCCTCACAGACGTCGCGGGCAATGAGGAACGAGCGGACGACCGCAGAGGCGGAGGCGCCGAACTCGGCGGCACGCCGGAACACGAAGCTCTCGCCCATTGAGTCGACGACGTCGTTCGCGGCCAGCGTGGCGAGCAGCTCGCGGCGCAGCGGGTGATCCCACGCAAGGTGGCCGAACCGCTCCACCACCGGCTTGGGGAAGTACGCCAGCAGGTCGCCTTCGAGGGCGCGGTCGTCGACGAGCGGAGAGTCGAGCAGCTGCTCAGCGACCGCGATCTTGGCGAGCGAGAGCAACACGGAAAGCTCGGGGCGGGTCATGCCGGAGACCTCAGCACCGGCGTGGCGCTCGGCCATCTGGTCGGTCGTCGGCAGGTCGTGATCGGCGCGGACGAGACCGGCCTGCTCCTCGAGCGCCACCATCAGCTCCTCGTAGGCCGACATCCGCTGCGGCGAGCGGCGCTGCTCCTCCGTGAGGATCCGCGCCTGGCGGTAGCTCGTGGCCAGCACGTGATCGCAGACCTCGTCGGTCGCCTCGCGCATCAGCTCGTTGCGGCCGTCCATGTCGAGCTCGCCGCGGCGGATCGCCTCGCCGAGCAGGATCTTCAGGTTGACCTCGTGGTCGGAGCAGTCGACGCCGGCGGAGTTGTCGATGAAGTCGGCGTTGATCGCGCCGCCGGCCTTCGCGAACTCGATGCGGGCGCGGTGCGTGAAGCCGAGGTTGCCGCCTTCGCCGACGACCGCGCAGCGCAGCTCGTTGGCGTTGACCCGGATCGCGTCGGACGAGCGGTCCTGGGCGTCGGCGTCGGTCTCGGTGCTCGCTTTGACGACGGTGCCGATGCCGCCGTTCCACAGCAGGTCGACCGGGGCTCGCAGGATCGCGCTGATCAGGTCAGCCGGAGCGAGCCGCTCGGCGTCGATACCCAGCGCGCTACGGATCTCGTCGGTCAAGGGAATCGACTTGAGGGTCCGTGGGAAGACGCCACCGCCTGCGGAGATCAGCGCGCGGTCGTAGTCGTCCCAGGAGGAGCGCGGCGTGTCGAACAGGCGCTGGCGCTCCTTGAACGACGCGAGCGCGTCGGCCGGGTCCGGGTCGATGAAGATGTGGCGGTGGTCGTAGGCGGCGATCAGCTTCGCGGTCTTCGAGCGCAGCAGGCCGTTGCCGAACACGTCGCCCGACATGTCGCCGATGCCGACGATCGTGATCGGGTCGGCCTCGGGGTCGACGCCGCGCTCGCGGAAGTGGCGCTTGACCGACTCCCACGCGCCGCGCGCCGTGATGCCGAGCGCCTTGTGGTCGTATCCCTGCGAGCCGCCCGAGGCGAACGCGTCGTCGAGCCAGAAGCCGGCGTTGCGGGCCACACCGTTGGCGGTGTCGGAGAAGGTCGCGGTGCCCTTGTCGGCGGCGACGACCAGGTAGGGGTCGTCGGCGTCGCGCACCGTCACGTTCGCCGGGTGGATCACGTCGCCGCCTTCGCGGGAATCGGTGATCTCCAGCAGCGCGCCGACGTAGTCGACGTAGGCGGCCTCGACGGCGGCACGCAGCTCCGCCGGGTCGGTCGGGGGTTGGCGAAGCCGGAAGCCGCCCTTGGCGCCCGACGGGACGATCACCGCGTTCTTGACCATCTGCGCGCGCATCAGGCCGAGCACCTCGGTGCGGAAGTCCTCGCGGTCGGACCAGCGCAGGCCGCCGCGGGCGATCATGCCGCCGCGCAGGTGGATGCCCTCCATGTGTGGCGCGTAGACGTAGACCTCCCACAGCGGCGCGGGCTGCGGCAGCGCGGGCACCTCGGCGGCGCGGACCTTCAGCGCGAGGGTGCGCGCGCCCGGCACGTAGTGGTTGGTGCGCACGGTCGCGTCGATCAGGCCGAGCTGGTTGCGCAGGATGCGGTCGTGGTCGAGCGATTCGACCTCGTCGATGTAGGCGACGATCTCGTCGTGCAGCGCCGCTTCGGCGTCCGGGTCGGCAGGCCGGGCCGGGTCGAACCGCTGCTCGAAGAGCCGGATGAGCGCGGCGGTCGTCTCCGGGTGGCTGACGATCACCTCGTTCTGGAAGCGCTCCGTGTAGCGCGAACCGATGCGGCCGCGGTACCGCCGGTAGGCGCGGAGGACCTCGAGGCGCTCGTGGTCGAGGTCGGTGGTCACGATGAGCCGGTGCAGCGCGTCGGACTCGGCTTCGCCGCGCCACACGGCGCTCACGCAGTCGGCGACGCGGTCGCCGCAGGCGTCGAGGTCGAGCGGACCGCCGCCGGGGCCCATCACGCCGAAGTCCTGGATCCACAGCTCCTCGCCGCCGCCGCTCACGCGTGTAGGGCGTTCTTCGAGCACCGTGAGGCCGAGGTCCTCGAGGATCATGATCACGCGCGACAGCTCGGCCTTGGTCCGCCGCGACAGCAGCGCGACGCGCGTGATCGTGCCCGTCGGGCCGTCTTCCTGCCGCAGCGCGACGAACGAGGCGTCTCCGCTGCGGTGCAGGTGGTCGAGCGAGAGGACGTCGTCGACGGCCGACGCCGGGTCGACGATCGCCCGGTACTGCTCGGGGATGCGGGGGCCCCAGTGGGCGGCGAGCATCCGGCCGCGTTCGTCGCCCTCGCGTGCCACGAGGGCGTCGCGCAGGGTGGTGAGCCAGGTGCGGGCCATCGCCGAGACGGCGTTCTCAAGCTCGCGCTCGTCGACGGGCCGCAGGCCCTTGGGGTCGTGGACGACGACGTGCAGCTGCACGTGGGCTTCGTCGCCGATGACCTCGTGGGCGACGGTGTCGTCGGTGTCGTAGCGGGCGGCGACGAGGGCTTCGAGGCGTTCGCGCAGTGCGGGCACGTAGCGGTCGCGCGGGAGTGCGATCACGATCGAGGCCGTGCGCTGGTCGAGGTGGGTGCGGGAGCGGACGAGCACGTCTTCGGCGCCGATCGCCATCAGGGCGCGCAGCATCGAGACGAGCTCGGTGGTGCCGATCGCGAGAAGCTCCTCTTTCGGCATCGCGTCGTAGAGGGCGACCATGCGCTTGTGGTCGTGCGAGCCGGCGCGTAGGCCGGCGGCGTCGAGGGCGTCGGTGAGCCGTTGCCGCAGGACCGGCACGGAGCTGGCGGGTTCGGCTTCAGCGCGGTGGGTGAGGAAGTAGATGACGCGCGTGACCGACGTGAGGAGGCCGGCTTCGTCGCGCTCGGGAAGCAGGAGCTCCTGCGGGCGCGTGCCGCGGTGGACGGGCGAGCGG
>JAEZDB010000035.1 GCA_023429855.1 Actinomycetes bacterium | reverse complement strand
CGACGAGGCCGAGGCCGCCGGCGACGAGGACGGTGCCGAGCAGGTCGGGCAGGCCGGTGGCGTGCTCGTCCTTGCTCTCGGCCAATCCGCGCAGGCTGGCCCACACGACGACGGCGCCGAGCGGCAGGTTGACGAGGAAGATCCAACGCCAGTCGGCGATCTCGACGAGCACGCCCCCGAGCGGCGGGCCGGTGGCGGCGGCCAGGGCGGCCGCTGCACCCCACAGGCCGACGCCCGCGGCGCGGCGCTCTGGCGGGAACAGCGGCAGCAGCAGCGCGAGCGACGCCGGCACCATCACGGCGCCGGAGATGCCCTGGAGCACGCGGGCGGCGGTGAGCAGCTCCCAGGTCGGGGCGGCGGCGCAGGCCAGGCTCGTGACGATGAACGCGAGGGTGCCGGCCAGGAAGATGCGGCGGCGGCCGAACCAGTCGGCGAGGGCGCCCGCCGGGACGAGGACGGCGGCCACGGCGATGAAGTAGGCGTCGAGGATCCAGACCAGCTCGTGCGGGTCGGCGCCGGCGAAGCTCGCCCGGATGTCGGGGAACGACGTGTTGACGATCGTGGTGTCGAGGAACGGCAGGTAGGCGCCGCCGAGGATCGCCAGCAGCGCGAGCTTGCGGCGGGAGTCGGCGGGTGGCGTGGCGGGCGAGCGAGTCATGCTGAGTCTCCTAGAGCCATGCTCTGGAGTAGCACTCTATGCAGGTCGACATAGGTGCTGTCAAGCGACGGTGGCCGCGAGTCCGTGCCGAGGGGTCCCTAAGATGCGCTCCGTGCCTGAGTCCGCGGATGTCCCGACCTCGACGCAGGAGCCTGCCTGGCAAGGCCCGCGGCTCGTCGCGCTGCGTGGAGCCACGAGCGTCGAGGCGAACGAGCGCGAGGCGATCCTCACGCGTACCGTCGAGATGCTCGAGGAGTTGATCGCGCGCAACGGGCTCGGTCCCGAAGACGCCGTCAGCGCGATCTTCACGGTCACCGCCGACCTCGACGCCGAGTTCCCTGCCGTCGCCGCCCGTCAGATCGGCTTCGACCAGGTGCCGCTGCTGTGCGCACAGGAGATCCCGGTCCCCGGCTCGCTGCCGCTCGTCGTCCGGATCCTGCTGCACGCGTATGCGCCGGCGGGGTTCAAGGCTCGACATGTGTATTTGCACGCTGCCAAGGCGCTGCGTGCCGACCTGGAGGCTGCCCAGTGAGTCCGTCGGGTGCATCGGCCGCCCTGCGCTATTCGTCGGTCTTGGACCGCGTGGGCGAGTACCCGAAGGCGGGCGGCTACCGCCTGCCAGAGTCGGTGGCGCTGATGGCGAGCAACGAGGGGCCCGAGCCGCTCGATCCGGCCGTCGCCGAGGTCGTTGCCGAGGCCGCGTCGGGCATCAACCGCTACCCCGACCCGGGCGCCGCCGAGCTGCGCGGCGAGCTCTCGGGCCTGTGGGGCGTGCCGCCGGAGCGGATCGGTCTGGGCAACGGGTCGTGCGACCTGCTGATCGCCTTGGGCTGGGCGCTGCTGGAGCCGGGCTCCAACGTCGTCTACGCGTGGCCGTCCTTCTCGGTCTACCCGATGCTCGCGCAGCTCACGGGCGCCGACGAGGTCCGCGTCCCGCTCGACGGCGACGCCCACGACCTCGGCGCGCTGCTGGCGGCCGTCACGGCGCACACGCGCCTCGTGATCGTCTGCAACCCCAACAACCCAACCGGCACGGCCCTGCCCGCCGATCAGATCGAGGACTTCGCCCGCGCCGTGCCCAGCGACGTGTGCGTGCTGATCGACGAGGCCTACGTCGAGTTCTCCGACGTCTGCGGTCCGCGGGAGCTGCTGCACCTCGTGCAGGAGCTGCCCAACGTGGTCCTGCTGCGCACGTTCTCCAAGGCGCACGGCCTGTGCGGGCTTCGCGTCGGCTACGGCCTCTTCGGCAGCCAGGAGCTCGTCGAGGCCACCGACCGCCTGCGCCAGCCGTTCTACCTGAACCACCTTGCGCAGACGGCTGCCGTCGCGATGCTCCACCGGCCCGAGATTCTCGACCGCCGCGTGGCCTCGCAGAAAGCTGCTCGCGACCGCATGGCGAGCGGGCTCGCGGAGCTCGGCTACGCCGTCTCGCCCGCGGAAGCGAACTTCGTCTGGGCGCAGCTCCCCGGCGCCGCTGCGCTGTCGGCCGCCGAACGGACCGCGGCCGAGCAGGAGGTCGTCGACCACCTGCGCGAGGCCGGCGTGCTGGTCCGTGCCGGCACGGCGCTCGGCGAACCCGGCCGCCTGCGCATCTCGACGGGCACGCCCGACGAGATCGAGCGCCTGCTCGCGGCGCTGGCGGCGCTGTAGGTCGACGCCCCTGCGGCGCCGGCGCCCCTGCGGCGTATGCGGGGTGGTCGGGCAGCGTGCGGTTTTTGATGTCGCTAGCCGACCGGCCCCTGCGGCGGCTCAGGCCGGCGTCAGCCGCCCCAGCGCCGCAACGGCGTCGTCGACGGTGCGGTGGACCGAGCCGCCGCGCGTCTCGATGAAGTGCTGCACCTGGAGGTTCACGGTGGTGCCGGCGTTGTCGCCCGTCAGGCGCGTGTCGAGGCGGAGGCCGATCGTCGGCAGCCCCAGCGCCGCGCCGAAGCCGATCTCGGCGGCGGTGCCCGAGTCGACGTCGGTGCCGTCGAGCACGGCGAAGAGGGCGTCGGCGCGGCGAATCAGCTCCTCGTTCGCGGCGCCGAGCGAGCGGTTGATCTGCCGCAGCGCCTGCACCTTGGCGTCGTCGCTGAGCCACGCGGCGTCGCGGAAGGACTCGTCGATGGCGCCGTCGAGATCGGCCCACGGGTCGAGCGTCGTCCAACCGGCGGCCTGGATGGCGGGGAGCAGGACCTCGTCGTAGAAGCCCTTGGTGGCCGCGGAGAACCCGAGCGGACTGGCGACGTAGACGTGCGGCATGCCCGCAACGCTACGGAGGCCGCCGGACCACCTCGTGGGCCGTCGCCTCCACCTCGTCGGCAGCCTCCGCGCGCGCACCGCCGCGTGCGTCCGCGGCGCGACGGCTCGCGATCCCCTACATTGTGATCTGGAATGGCTCAGCCGCTTCATCATCGGCATCGCCCCGCGCGATATCTGCGCTGGCGATTTCCCCGGGTGCTCGGGACCGCTGCGACGCGCTGACGTGCGCGCGCGGCGTCGCTCTCGAGCGCCGCATGCCCGAACCGCGGTGCCCAATCGCCCACCGCACCCCTCGCACACGCACCCCTCTCTTCCCACAGGAAACCCAGCCCGATGATGATCGTCATGAAGCCCGCCGCCACCGACGGCGAGATCCAGAACGTGATCGACCGGATCAAGTCGACCGGCGCCCGCCCGCACGTCTCCGAAGGCGAGACCCTCACCGTGATCGGCGCCATCGGCGACACCGAGCACGACGAGAAGGTCGCCAACCTCGGCCTCGAGGAGGACCCGGGCGTCGACCGCGTCGTCCCGATCGCCAAGCCCTACAAGCTCGCCTCGACGCAGCTCTCCGAGTCCGACTCGTCGGTCTTCGAGATCGGCGGCCGCAAAGTCGGCGGCGGCCACTTCGCCCTCATGGCGGGCCCCTGCACCGTGGAGTCGCGTGAGCAGACGGTCGGCACCGCCGAGTACTTCATCGAGAACAAGCTCGACATCACGATGTTCCGCGGCGGCGCCTACAAGCCGCGCACCGGCCCGTACTCCTTCATGGGCCTCGGCCGCGACGGCCTGAAGATCCTGCAGGAAGCCAAGGACGCGACCGGCTACCCGATCGTGACCGAGCTGATGGACACCCGCGAGCTCGACCCGATCCTCGAGGTCGCCGACGTGATCCAGGTCGGCGCGCGCAACATGCAGAACTACAACCTGCTGACCGAGCTCGGCAAGGCCGGCCGCCCGGTTCTGCTCAAGCGCGGCCTCTCCGCCACGCTCGACGAGCTGCTCCTCGCCGCGGAGTACATCCTCAAAGAGGGCAACAAGAACGTGATGCTGTGCGAGCGCGGCATCCGCACGTTCGAGAACGCCTACCGCTTCACCCTCGACCTCCTCGCGATCCCGGTCCTGCAGGAGCGCACGCACCTGCCCGTGATCGTCGACCCGAGCCACGCCGCTGGCAAGCGCCACCTGGTCGAGCCGATGAGCCTCGCGGCTGCCGCCGCTGGCGCCGACGGCATCATCGTCGAGGTGCACCCGCACCCCGAGGAGGCCGTGTGCGACGGACCGCAGGCCCTCCGGCTCTCCGAGTTCGACGCGTACGTCGACAAGGTCTCGCAAGCCGCGCTCTTGGCCGGCAAAACCATCTCGGTTTAGACCCGCCACCAACCGCGAACATGTTCTGCGGCCCGCTCAGCTTGCCTCTCCGGCCGAGCTGAGCGCGCGCCGGGACGGAGAACGGAAGCGCATGCGCATTGCACTGATCGGCGTGGGCCTCATCGGCGGGTCCGTCGGGCTCGCCGCCCGCGCCAGGCTCGACGACGTCCGCGTCGTCGGCTGGGACCCGCACCCGCCGACGCTGCAGACCGCGGTGTCGGTCGGCGCCATCGACGAAACCGCCCCGACCCTCGAGGCGGCCGTCGCCGACGCCGACCTGGTGGTGGTCGCCGCCCCGATGAAGCAGCTGCCGGAGATCGTCCAGCGGGCGCTGCGGGCCGCGCCCGCCGAGTGCGCCGTCACCGACGTCGGCTCGGTCAAGCAC
>JAEZDB010000026.1 GCA_023429855.1 Actinomycetes bacterium | reverse complement strand
CACCCGACGGCTGCGGCCGCGCGGTGCCCGGTCGGCGGGCGCCGGCGACGCGCTGCTCGGCAAGCGTCACGTAGGCGGGTTTGCCGAGTGCCCAGCGCATCACGCGCGCGTCGGCCCGGAGCACGGGGAGCATCAGCGGTGCCGTGAGTGGATAGGGGCGGTGCAGGCCGGTCATCTCACGCACCCAGTCCGGCGCGAGCACGAGCGACGCGTGGACGCCGAAGCTGGCGAGCGCGCGGCGGGCCGCCGCGTTCGGCAGCTGCAGCGAGAGCGGGGAGTCCAGCAAGAAGTCGATGAACGACCGCGTCTGCGCGTTGACGGCCAGTTTGGGGCGCATCAGCTCGAGGTAGTCATCGAGCTCGGCCATGCTCGTAGGGACGGCGTCGGCGCCGCCCATGAGGCCGATCGTGGCCTGCTCGGCGAGGTATCGGTCGCGCTCGGCGGGCGTGAGCGGAGCACGGAACTCCTCGTAGGCGCGCATGATCATCCAGGGGATGCATGTGTGGACCCACGCGATCAGCTCGGGGTCGAGCGCGTCGTACGGGACGCCATCCGGGCGGACCCCGTTGATGAACCCGTGGATCCGCTTGACCCGCGTGATGATCGCCGTCGCCGCCTCGGTGTTGCCGAAGGTCGTGGCGAGCACGTAGCTGAGGGTCGCGGTCGAGCGGCCCGCAGGGTCCTTGCGGAAGCTCGAGTTCTCCTCCACGCCTGCGATGACCGACGGGTGCATGACCTCAAGCAGGATCGCCGCCGTGCCGGCCAGCGCGACGACGGCCGTGTCGGCGTGCAGCCGCCACGACACGCTGCCGGGACCGATCAGGCCCGGATCACCCTCGGGCCCGCCATAGATCGCTGGATCGTCATGGCGACCGGCGCCGCGTTCGAACTCTGCAACGACCGCGCGTCGCAGCGCACTGGTGATCTGGATCGGCATCGTTTCTCCCCCGAGATTGCGGAACGGGAGGAATGGTATACAACTTGCCTCAGCAGTACCACCCGTAAGATCCGTCGAGTGCCGCACCCGCAGATGTTCGACGACGACGATCCGTTCCTCGCGCGCGTCAAGAAACTCGCGCTCGCCTATCCAGACGCGTCGATGAAGGTCTCGCATGGCCGCCCCGCGTTCTTCACCGCGAAGGTGTTCGCCTACTTCGGCGGGTCCCAGCGCATCGACGGCGCATGGGTCAGCCACGACCGCTGCGTCCTCGTCCTTCCGGACGAGATCGAGCGCCCGATGCTCCTCGACGACGACCGCGTCTTCATCCCTGCCTACCTGGGACCGTCGGGCTGGCTCGGGTTCCAGCTTCCGCCGCTCAGCGCCTCGGCCGAGGCGTGGGACGAGGTCGACGACCTGCTCGACGCGTCCTACCGGCGCACGGCTGGCAAGCGGCGAGTCGATCGCCTCGACGCGGCTCAGAGGGAAGGCGACGCTCATCCCGATGCGCGCTGAAGCTGTGCGCCTTGCAACCGCCGATCCGGCCGATCCCGCCGTCGATGCCCTCATCCGCCTGCACCTGACGGAGATGCATGCCAAGACGCCGGCCGGGTTCGTGTTCGCGCTCGACACGTCGGCGCTCGCCGCTCCCGACATCACGCTTGTCGGCGCCTGGATCGACGGCGAGCTCGCAGGCCTCGGGGCGCTGAAGGAGCTCGACCCGGCCCACGGCGAGCTGAAGTCGATGCGCACGCACCCCGACCACACACGCCGGGGCGTCGGCCAGGCCGTCCTCGACCACCTGATCGCCATGGCACGCGCCCGTGGCTACGCGCGCGTGAGCCTCGAGACCGGCACGACCGACGACTTCGCCGCGGCGATCGCGCTTTACGAACGCAACGGCTTCACGCCATGCGGGCCATTCGGCGACTACGCGCCGAGTGACCACAACCGCTTCCTTACCCTCGCCCTCGCCTGAGTGCCGACCCGGCTTCGCGCGCCAACCGGCCGGCGGGAGCAGGCGAGGCGCAGCGTGCGATTGGACGCTCGGCGCCCTCTGTCTCCCCGGCGCCCGTAGAATCGGCGACTGATGCGTCGTCGTCTTCGCTCAGCGCTCGTGCCGGTCCGCCGGCATTCGATCCCGCAGATGGTGATCGACGCGGCGCTCGTGTTCGCGGCGTACTACCTGGCGTTCCGGCTGCGGTTCGGGTTCTTCAGCGACCCGCTGCCCAAGCACTACCGCGAGCTGTTCTGGGTCTCAGTCGGCCCGGTCGTGCTGCTGTGCCTGACGAGCTTCGTGCTGTTCCGCGTGTACCTGCGGTCGGCGCGGTTCGCGTCGGTTCGCGACCTGATGGCGATCATCTACGGCTCGATCGTCGGCACGATCGCGGCGGCGGGATTCGTCGCGATCGTCAAGCCGGTCTCGTACCTGCCGCCCGCCATTGAGGCCCGTTACCTGGCCCGCGACGGCTACATCCAGCCCTACGTCCACGCCACGTTCGATCGCGTGCCGACGATCCCGACCAGCGTCGTCGCGTTCTTCTTCCTCCTCCTGCTCGGCTTCATCGCCGGTTCGCGTCTCATCGCGCGCGCCTTCCACGAGCGCGGCTCCCTGTCGCTGCACCACGCGCGCGGCTCGCGCACGGTGCTGATCATCGGCGCCGGCGACGGCGGCCGTCTCGTCCTGCGCGAGATCACGCGCAACCCGGACCTGGGGCTGCGCCCCGTCGGCTTCGTCGACGACGACGAGTCCAAGGACGGCCTGCGGATCGACGGCGTGCGCGTGCTCGGCACCACGTCGGAGCTGGCGCGGATCCTCGACGACGTGGAGCCCGACGAGGTCACGATCGCGATCCCGTCGGCGCCGGGCACCGTCCGCGCGCAGGTCGTGCGCGACTGCCGCGCCCGCGGCGTGCAGGTCCGCACGCTGCCGACCGTCTTCGAGCTGCTGCAGGGCGGCGACCGCTACGTGCGCCAGGTGCGCGAGGTCAAGGTCGAAGACATCCTCGGCCGCGCGCCCGTGAAGATGGAGCTCGACACCGTCGGCGGCTACCTGCGCGACCAGATCGTGATGGTCACGGGGGCGGGCGGCTCGATCGGCTCCGAGCTCAGCCGCCAGATCGCCCGCGTGGGCCCGCGCAAGCTGATCCTGCTCGACCACGCCGAAGACAACCTCTTCGAGATCCACCGCGAGCTGACCGGCGACCGCCACATCTCGCCCGACGTCGCCGTCGCCGTCCTCGCCGACTGCCGCGAAGAGGACCGCATGCGCGAGGTCTTCGCCGAGCACATGCCGACGACGATCTTCCACGCCGCGGCCTACAAGCACGTCGGCCTGATGGAGATGAACCCGGTCGAGGCGGTGCGCAACAACTCGCTCGCCACCCGCCTCGTCGCCCGCCTGGCCGGCGAGTTCGGCACCGAGACGTTCGTGCTGATCTCGACCGACAAGGCCGTCGACCCGGCCACGGTGATGGGCGCCAGCAAGGCCCTCGCCGAGTGGGCGGTCGAGGCCGAGCAGCAGCGCTTCCCGACCACCCGCTACGCCGCCGTGCGCTTCGGCAACGTGCTCGGCTCCTCCGGCTCGGTCGTCCCGATCTTCCGGCGCCAGATCGCCCACGGCGGCCCGGTCACCGTGACCGACCCGGAGATGACCCGCTACTTCATGACGATCCCGGAGGCGGTCCAGCTCGTGATCCGCTCGGGCACCCTTGGCCGCGGCGGCGAGCTGTTCGTCTTGGAGATGGGCGAGCCGGTCAAGATCATCGACCTCGCCCGCACGATGATCGAGCTGAGCGGCCTGGAGCCCGACAAGGACGTCGCCATCGAGGTCATCGGCCGCCGCCCGGGCGAGAAGACGCACGAGGCGCTCTTCGGCGGTCACGAAGCCGTCGTCCCCACCGAGGCGCCGCGGATCCTGCGTGCCGACCGCCCGGTGATCGGCACCAAGGTCGTCGACGAGGCGTTCGACCGCATCAACCTGCTCGTCCTCGAAGGCGACGCCGCGGGCCTCGCTGCCGAGGTCGCCACGCTCATCACCGCCGCAAGAGGCGACGGAGCGGAGCCCACCGCCGCGAACGGGTCAGCGCCCTCCGACGCTGGCGCGGCACTGCTGGGCACCGGGGCGCACGCCACCGTACCCACGGATTCCTGAGCGCCGCCCGCGGCCTGCGGTGACCACGGCGGTCGAGTCCGACGGCGGGGTCGTCCCGCTGCGGCGCACCGTAGGATGAGCCGCCATGGTCATTGCCGACTTGGTCGACACCCTCTCCCGCATCGGCGCCATCGGCGGCATCCTCTCGATCATCGGGGTCGGACTGCTGATCCTCTTGGTTGCCTCGCAGAACCGGCAGATCCGGTCGATGCGCGAGTGGATCGACGAGGAGCCGCAGCGTCAGCAGGAGGTCGCGCAGCGCGTGATCGCCGAGGTGCAGCGCCGCATCGCCGCCGCCCGCGACCGCCGCGCAGCTGCAGCCGGCGGCCCTGCGGCGCCCGGCGCTCCTGCGTCGCCGGCGCGCCCGCTTCCGGCGGCACCGGGCACGCT
>JAEZDB010000455.1 GCA_023429855.1 Actinomycetes bacterium | reverse complement strand
GCCCGGGCGGCCTTGGAGGCCCGGGCCGCGACCGCCCTTCAACGCCCGCGCCACCCCGCGGCTCGCTTAGCCGGCGACCCACTCGCGCGCCGCGCCGACCTCGGCCAGCGCGAAGACCTTCACTTCGCCGGGCGCCATGAACGCGAACATCTTCATCGACTTCGCGACCCACTCCACGTCGGTCGCGAGGGCGAAGCGGTGCCACTTGCCGTGGTCCTTGATCCACGCCTTGGCACCGACCTTGGCGTCTTCGAGGAACGCGTCGGCGGCGACCTTGTCGAAGTCGCCCAGCTCGAACAGCAGCCGCAGCTCGCCTCCCGCGACGCCCTCGTTGATCGCGGGCTCCAGCACCTCCGTGTAGTCGGCCTTCGTCAGCGTGCCGCTGGCCCGGAGGCCGATGGTGCCGGCCGGCATGTCGGTGATGCGCTCGATCATGCGGTCACGGTACTCGCGACCGGCGCTGCGCCCGCCGGTGCCAGAGTCGCCCCGTAGGCTCGGGTTCGATGTTCGACGGAGCGCGCAAGTCGCAGGCGGCGATCGACGCCGCGAACGCCGAGTACGAGCGATACGCGGTCGCGCGAGGCGAGCTGCCCCGCGCTGAGCGGCAGGCCAAGAACCCTGGCCGCGCAGCGATCGTCTGGGCCGTCGGCGCCGTCTTCTGGCTGGCCACGGCGCTAGTCGTCGAGCACGACGTCGACCAGCTCCTCCGGGCCGTGGTCGGGCTGGCCTGGCTGGTCGTCACCGTCGGGCACTATCGGGAGTGGCGTCGCCAACGTCTCGCGCGAGGCGACGCGCGGGCGGGCGAGCCCGCGACCTAGCGCGCCGGGGCGCGCTACGCCCGGCCCGGCGCGTACATGATCACGCCGACGCCGACGAGGCAGATCCCGGCGCCGATCAGGTCGTAGCGGTCGGGGCGAAAGCCGTCGAAGACGACGCCCCACAGCAGCGACCCGACGATGAAGACGCCGCCGTAGGCGGCGAGCACGCGGCCGAACTCGTCGGAGGTCTGCAGGGCGGCGATGGCGCCATAGGCCACGAGGAGCGCGCCGCCGGCGACGACGGCCCAGGCGCCGCGGCCGTCCTTGAGCCCGATCCACATGAGATAGGCCCCGCCGATCTCGGCGAGCGCGGCCAAGGCAAACAGGAGGACCGAACGGGCGACCATCGGCTCAGAGCGTGGCAGGCGCCGCGGGCGCCAATCGGGGAGTTCTCACCTGGATTAGACCCTCCAGAACTCCTTGATACTTGCCGCGGGCGCCAATCGGGGAGTTCTCACCTGGATTAGACCCTCCAGGACTCCTTGATACTTGCCGCGGGGTGGGCGCGTCGACGCCGTAGTTGCGGGGGCGCCGCCGACCTCCTGGGGCAGAATCGGAGGAAGGCCCCAGGAGATGCGACGAGACGGCTGTTCCGGGCCGTCGGTGGTTTTGGTGCGCGCGAAGAAACCTGTCGCGCGAAGATTGGCGTCGCGTTAACGGACCGCTGCGGCGGCCTTAACCGCTGCGCTGACTCGGCGCGCGCCGACGTAATGGCTGGCCCAATAGCCGCTAGCGATCGTGTGCTCCATGACGCCGCGAGTCGTGGCGGAGATCACCTGCGTGGCGCTCGTGGCGATGCCGACGTGCGAGGCGCCGGCGCCGGCCGAGTCGAAGAAGACGAGGTCGCCGGGCTCGATCGCGGCCTTGGCGATCGAGACGCCCTGCTTGAACTGATCGAAGCTCACGCGCGGCAACGTGATGCCAGCCTGCTTGAACGCCCACAGCGTGAGTCCCGAGCAGTCGAAGCCGGCGAGCGTCGTGCCTGCCGTCCGGTACGGGGTGCCGATCGCTTCGCGGGCGGCGGCGAGGATCGTGGCGACGGTCCCAGCCGGTGCCGAAACGGGCACCGTGTCGACCGAGGCACCCGACGCGCGCAGCTTCGCCTCGAGCTTGTCGGCGAGCTTCAGGCCCATCCGACGCAGCGTCTCGACGTTCGGCGCGCCGGTCAGCGTGAGCGACTGCACCCGCTGGTAGCGCTTGATCGCCTTGCGGGTCTTGCGACCGAGCGCACCATCGGGCTTGACCTTCACGCGGCGCTGCACGCTCTTGGTCTGAGTCTTGGTGAGCTTGACCGTCTGCGTGACGATCGGGTCGGCGCCGTCGCTGGCGGTCGACGCCGCCGACGCGGCAGGAGCCGAATCGTCGCTGACCGAGGTGCCGCCGCCGTCCGTCGCGTACGCAGACGTGGCAGAGCAAAAACTGAAGATTAGGGCCGCGACCAACGTCGCGAAGCGGGGAGTGATCCTCACGGGCGTTCCTCTTTCGAATGCCTGCGGGGTTAGCTGACGGGCTGGCGCAGAAAGAGCAGCGCCCCCACACGCTCTGGTGTGAGTTAGCCCCAAGGAATTGGGTCCCCCGCTTGCTCGGAATGGGTCCGGGCAATTCGGCAGGCCGCAAAGTACCAGAGGGTGGCGTCGCTTCTCTCTGCTCATCGACGGTGGCGCGGTCGCCCTTGGACGCTGCAAGTCAGCGTGCAAGGGAAGGAACGCCGTCAGGGCCGTCGATGCGAGTTGGCGCAAACGGGCCAGACCGCGCAGGTGCCCGGCCGCTGGCCTCGGCCGGCGTCTTGGCCGCGAGCGCCGACTGGCGCCTGGGGTCAGTCGAGCGGCGTGAAGCGTGGCCCCGCGTAGCCGTCGCGCTCGATGTGCTCGTTCCACATCGCCAGCGGCCGGACCCAGAGCGAGCCCGGATCGTTCACGCGGCGGTAGACGACGAGCCACTCCATCGTCTCGGAGTGGCGGGCGACGTCGAGCACCTCGTACTCATTGCCCTTGAAGTGCCGGTAGCGACCCTTGGCGGGCGCCTCGGGGCCTCCGTCGTGTCCGGCAGATTCGGGAGCGAGCGGCACGTCGTCACCCTACCCCGGCCACGCTTAGGACAGGATCTGACCTAAGGCGCTGCGAAGGTCTGCCCTATGGCCGAGACCTCCGCACGACTGCTGCGCCTCCTGTCGCTGCTGCAGACCCGCCGGGACTGGACGGGCGCGGAGCTGGCCGAGCGGCTGCAGGTGGCGCCGCGGACCGTCCGCCGCGACATCGATCGGCTGCGGCAGCTCGGCTACCCAGTCGACGCCGACCGCGGCGTGGCCGGCGGCTACCGCCTGGGCTCGGGCGCAGAGCTGCCGCCGCTCCTGCTCGACGACGACGAGGCCGTCGCCATCGCCGTCGGTCTCCGTGGGGCCACGGCAGGTGCCATCAGCGGCATCGAGGAGAGCTCCGTCCGCGCGCTGGCCAAGCTCGAGCAGATCCTCCCCGAGCGCGTCCGGCGCAAGGTGTCGGCGATCCAGGCGTACACGGTGTCGCTGCCGCGCTCGGCGCCGACCGTCGAGGCGCAGACGCTCACCGTGCTCTCGGCCGCGTGCCGCGACCGCGACCGGCTGCGCTTCCGCTACACCGCCGCCGACGGCACCGAGACCCGTCGCAAGGTCGAGCCCGTCAAGCTCGCGCACTCGTCGTTTCGCTGGTACCTGTTCGCGTGGGACAACGACCGCGACGACTGGCGCACCTTCCGCGTCGACCGGATCGCCGGCACGCCGATGCAGGACGGTCGCTTTGCCCGCCGCCCCGAGCCAGAGGAGGGCGTCGCGGCCTACATGGCCAAGGGCATGTACCGCCCCGAGTCCGAGGCGACCTCGGCGCTGATCCGGCTCTCGGCGCCCTATAAGCGCGTCGTCAGCCGCCTGCCGCCCGCCTACGCGCAGGTGATCGAGGACGGCCCCGAGGTGTCGGTGCTGCGGGTCGACACCTCGGGCAAGGACTGGGCGGCGGTCCACATCATGCTCGCGGCGATCGAGCTCGGCGCCGACGTCGAGGTGATCGAAGGCGACGACCTCGTCGAGCGGCTTGAGCGCCTCGGCGCGCGGTTCACCGCGGCCGCGGTCGAACCGAAAGACAAGGTGGCGGCAGCGAGGCGGGCCCGCGCTGCGGCCGACGCCGCCGCAGGCGACGCGACGCGCTCTACGGCGCCGTCGAAGCCGGGATCGCCGTCGTGAGCACGAGCTTCAATTCGTCGCGCACCCGCTCCATCGGGCCAAAGGAGCCGGTCGAGCGGCAGAGGAGGATCGCGCCCTCGATCGACGACACCATCAGGGTCGCGAGCGAAGCAGCCCGCTCGGCGCTGGTGCCGTATCGCTCCAGTGCGCTGGCGAGGACGACCTCCCAGCTCACGAAGGCCTCGCCCGCGACGTCGGCGCCACCGGTCACGTCGGCCGAGGCCACCGCCGCTGCGGCGACCGGGCAGCCCGCCTGGTAGCCGCTGCCTTCGAGCAGCGGCCGCCACGACTCGACGAACGCGTCGAGCACCACAGCCGGGTCGTCGGTGCCAGCGGCGACGGCGTTGATCGCGTCGGCCATGAGCCGGCCGGCGGTCTCGGTCGCCTCGCGCACGAGCTGCGTCTTGCCGCCAGGGAAGTGGTGGTAGATCGAGCCCCGCGGCGCGCCGCTGTGCTCGATCACGTCGGAGAAGGCGGTGCCGTCGATCCCGCGCTCGCGGAAGAGCTGGATCGCCGACAGGATCATGTCTTGGCGGGCAGTGGAGGCCATAGGCGAACGCCCAGCGTACTATGCCGCACGTCATACTCGAACCGCCCTCTCAGGTTTCGCTCAGGACTCGCTTACATGGGATTGACACCCGTCCTGGCAAGGTGCTGATCACATGCCTGCTGACCAGCCCCCACGCCGACACCTTTGGGCCGGCCCCCGCGACCACGGGGCCGACCACGACTGGCTCGAGCCGGACCCTGAACCGACCCGCGTTCAGGAGCCGGTGCAGGCGCCGCTTCCCCCGCGGCGCCTGCCGAGCCGCAAGCGCCCGGTGGCGATCGTCGGCGGCGTGATGGTGCTGGTGCTCGGCGGTCTCGGCGTTGGCGCCGCGCTCGAGAACGGCGGCACGGGCAACAGCCAGAAGGCCACCGTCACCCTGCCGGTCGTCAACGGCAACACCGCCGAGACGCGCGCCGGCGAGATCTACCGCCAGACCCAGCAGGGCGTCGTGCAGATCCGCACCGGCAACTCGTCGGGCACCGGCTTTATCGTCGACACGAACGGCACGATCGTCACGAACGCGCACGTCGTCGACAGCGACCAGAACGTCCGCGTCGTGCTCGACGACGGCGAGAAGAGCGTCGAGGGCCGCGTCCTCGGGCGCGACGTGTCGACCGACCTCGCGGTGGTGAAGGTCGACCCGAGCGACGTCGGCGAGAAGCTCATCGCGCTGGCGCTGGCCGACTCCGACGACGTGAAGACCGGCGACGAAGTGCTCGCCGTCGGCTACCCGCTGGGCCTCGACCGCACCGCGACGCAGGGCATCATCTCCGGCCTCGGCCGCCAGATCCAGGCGCAGAACGGCTTCAGCATCGACAAGGTCCTGCAGACCGACGCCAACATCAACCCCGGCAACTCGGGTGGCCCGCTGCTCGACGCCAAGGGCCGCGTGATCGGCGTGAACTCGCAGATCGCCGCGACCGCCGCGGGCGGCAATACCGGCATCGGCTTCGCGATCCCGTCGAACACCGTCCGCACCGTCGTGCCGCAGCTCGTGGCCGGCAAGTCGATCGCGCGCCCGTACCTCGGTGCGAGCCTGCAGGAGACCAAGGACGACAGCGGCGCGAACGTCGCCGAGCTCACCGAGGGCGGACCGGCCTCGAGGTCGGGCCTACGCGCGGGTGACCTCAGCGCCGGCGGTGCCGGCGGCGACAAGATCACCGCCCTCGATGGCACGGCCGTGAAGAGCCCTGACGAGCTCATCACCGTCCTCAACACGAAGGCCCCCGGCGACACCGTGACCCTCACGGTCGAGCGCGACGGGCAGCAGACCGAGGTCAAGGTGACCCTCGGCGAGCGCCCGGCAAGCGCGACCACCAGGTCGTCGCGCGGCGGGAGCCCGTACCCGACGACGCCGTCGCCCAACGAGCAGTCGCCCGGTGGTGGCGGCCAGGCGCCAGACGAGCAGAACCCCTTCCGGATCCCGTAGCCCCGGATGACCTTCCAGACACCGATCCTGCTGCTGGGCCTGGTCCTGGTCCCGCTGGCGATCTGGGCCTATGTGGCCTACGACCGCAGGCGGCGCCAGACCCGCGCGGCGCTCGTCTCCGCCCCGCTCGCGCCCGCCGTGGTGCCGCAGCGGGTCGGCGGGCGGCGCCACGTGGCCCCGGTCCTCTATCTGCTGGCGCTCACGGCGCTGCTGGTGGCGATCGCGCGGCCGCAGGCCGAGGCGACGGTGAAGGTCGAGAAGGCGTCGGTCATGCTCGTGACCGACCGGTCGGGGTCGATGAAGGCCGACGACGTGGCGGGTGGCCGGATGACGGCCGCCAAGCGCGCCGGCAACACCTTCCTGGACTCAGTGCCTGACGACGTGCGCACCGGGCTGATCGCCTTCAGCCACGAGGTGCAAATGCTGCAGGCGCCGACGACCGACCGCGAGGCCGTGCGTCAGCAGCTCGCCGCGCTCGAGCCGGGCGGCAGCACCGCCGCCGGTGACGCGCTCTCGCGTGCCCTGCAGGTGCTGCGCCCCGCTGGGGCCACGGGCAAGCCGGCTCCGGGCGCGATCATCCTGCTGACCGACGGCGAGTCGGTGCGCGGCGCCGACCCGGTCGTGGTCGCGCAGGAGGCCAAGAAGGCCGGCGTCAAGATCTACACGGTCGCCCTCGGCACCGACAACGGCGTGCTTCGGAGCACCAATAAGGACGGGACCACGCGCACGCAGCGGGTGCCGCCGGACCGCGAGACGCTCAAGCAGATCGCCCAGGTCTCCGGCGGCCAGGCGTTCGACGCGCCCGACGCCGCCTCGCTCGAGCAGGTCTACAAGCAGCTCGGCAGCCAGGTCGCCAAGAAGCGCGAGAAGCAAGAGGTGACGACGGCGTTCGCCGGCGGCGCACTGGCGCTGCTCGTGCTCGGCGCTGGCGCGGGCCTCACACTCGTCGGCCGCCTGACGTAGTTCACGCGGAGTCTCTGCGCAGGATTGGCACGGCCTGCGCAGAGCCGTTGCAGGTTGCTGCGTACGGTTCGTCCAGATGACGATCGTGGCGTTGAGCCGGGCAATCCCCGGGAGTATGATCGGGGGTATGACGATGGTCCGCAAGACCGTGACTCTCGATGCCAAAGCGGTCGAAGCGGCAACCGAACTGGCCGGCGGCAACCTCTCGGCGTACGTGAACGACGCTCTGGTCCAGCAGGTGCGGCGCGACAAGCTGCGCGCGTTCGTGGAGGAGTACCGGCGGCGCTACGGGACGGTTTCACCGGAACGGGCCTCCGAACTACGCGCGTCGCTAGCCGCCGTCGAAGCCGTACCGCTAGAGCAGCCTCCCACGGGACCGCTGTGATCCCGTCTGGCCTCACGCTTGATGCCGGCGCGTTGATCGCGATCGAGCGGCGGTCGGCGTGGATGGACTTTGTGTTGGGCGAAGCGATCGAAGACGGCCGCTCCGTGACCATCCCGGCTGCGGCGCTCGCCGAGGCGTGGCGCGATCGACGCTCCTGGCCGCTGGCGCATCTGCTGGCCAGCGGCGTCGTCGTCGAGCCGCTGACTGAGCAGCTCGCAAAGCGCGCCGGAGAGCTCGTCGGCCGCGTCGACGGCGCGACGACGATCGACGCCACGGTGGCGGTATCCGCGGCGCAGCGCGCCGACACCGTGATCACGTCGGACCCCGGCGACCTCCAGAGGCTGGCCGATGACCTACGCTCGATCCGGGTGTGGGGCCTCACCGACGACTGAGTGCCCTCGGTCGAGCGCTCGCCGGCGACCGGCGTGCCGGCCGGCCCAGGCGGCCCACCGCAATCTGAACCGGCCGGCGCGGCGGCCGGCGCG
>JAEZDB010000435.1 GCA_023429855.1 Actinomycetes bacterium | reverse complement strand
CCGCTGGTGGCGTGGCCGCAACCGCGGGCGCGGGCCCCGCATACGCCTCGAGCGCCGCGCGCTCGGGCCCGTCGCCGGCGATCACGAGCGGGATACCCGCCATGCGGCAGGCGTCGATCGCGGTCCGCACGTCCTTCTCGGGCGCCAGGCGCGTAACGAGCAGCGCGAAACGCCCCGACGACGCCGTCGACCGCTCTGCGATCTCGGGCGCGACGCCTCCGACGATGTGGACGCGATCGGCCGGCAGGCTGAGTCCGAGTTCGAGCAGCCGGGCGCGGGCCGCCGCGCTGGGCACGATGATCACGTCGGCGAGCTCGAGCACAGGACCCTGCCAGCGCGGGAGCGCCGCCGCGTACGCGGCAGCCTCGGCGAAGCTGCCGCGACACCGGTGCCGCAACCCGGGCCCGGCCTTACCGCGGTGGCATTCGGTGCAGTCGCGGCCGTCTCGCACGTTCGTCGCTACCGCGCAGACCAGCCGGTAGTTGTGGAGGTGGACGACGACCGCGGCCCCGGCGTCGCGCGCGGCGCGCAGCGCAGCTGGACCGTACGTGGGAAAGAGGTTGTGGGCGTGCAGCAGGTCGGCGCCGGTCGCCGCCAGCGCCCGCGTGACCTCGCGGCTGCCAGTCCCGCCCGCGAGGAGGCCTCGGGCCGCGTCCTTGGCGGACAGCCGCGTGGAATCGCGACGCACCCAGGCGATCTGCTCGCCGAGCTCGGCCTCGGCGAGGTCGGCCAGCTGCGCGGCGGCGCGCTCCTCGCCCCCCGCAACGCGGTAGCCGTGGTGGAGGGCGAGGACGGTCGCCTGCGAGTTTGCGGCGGGCGCGCTCATGCCGCCACGGATCCAACGCTCACGGCTCGCACGCCGCAGATCGTGTCACGTCGGATCGGCGGCGTCGCCAGGACGTCGTTCGCAACGCGTTGTCACCCGGCCGGACCGGTGTCGGTCAAGCGGGAACGCGCCCGTCCGACCACCGGGGCCATGACAGGCCTTCCACGCGTCCTTTCGCTCCGTCTTGCCGCCGCGACCGCCGTCGCTGCTGCGTGCTTGATCACGCCGCCTGCGGCGAGCGCGACCAGCGCGCTCGGCACGAACGGCGCGGCCACGCCCGCGTTGAGCTGGAGCGCCTGCGTTGACCCAGCGCTCCTTGATGCTGACCCAGACTTCCAGTGCGCGACCGCGCGGGTTCCGCTCGACTACCGCCGGCCGAATGGCGCCAAGATCGACATCGCCGTCTCGAAGCTCGCGGCCACGGGTCCCGGATCGCGGATCGGCACGGTCTTCGTGAACCCGGGCGGCCCGGGCGCCCCCGGCCTGGACTCGGCGACGTTCGCGACGCCGGAGCTGCGTGAGCGGTTCGACATCGTCGGCTTCGACCCGCGCGGCGTCGGCGCCAGCAACCCCGTGGTCCGCTGCGCAGCCACCTCGGAGGAAGCCGCCGAGCTGCTCAACCCGACCTTCCCGCTGGGCGCCATCCAGGAGCTGACGGCGCTGGCGAAGGCTGCGCAGGGCGCGGCGGGCTGCCGCCGCTCGGCGACGATCGCCAGCCACATGTCGACGGGCAACGTCACCCGCGACCTGGAACTGCTGCGCAAAGCGGTGGGCGACAGCAAGCTGAACTTCCTCGGGTTCTCGTCCGGGTCGATGATCGGTCAGACCTACGCGAACCTGTTCCCGTCGACGACCCGGGCGCTCGCGCTCGACGGCACGCTCGACCCGGTCCGGTTCACCACCGGCCGCGGCGCGATCGAGGCGAGCCAGCCGCTCGACTACCGCCTGAAGAGCTACGTCGGCACCGACGAGGCCGTCACGGGCTTCTTGAGCGCCTGCGCCGACGCACCCGGCACCTGCGCCTATGCGGGTCCGGGCGCCACTGCGAGCTCGCTGCGCACGAAGTTCAACGCGACGCTGGCCCGCGTCCGCGCGAAGAACGGCGTGGTGGTCGACCTCGGGGACGGCGAGGAGACGCTCAGCTACCAAGACGTGGTCGGGATGATCTACAGCGAGCTCAACGTCGGCATCTTCACCTCGCAGGACCTCGCCGGCACGCTGGAGGCGATCGACATCGCGAGCCAGAGCCAGACGGCGCAGATCCCGTCGGACGACCTGCGCGCGCTGCTCGACGTGCTGCGCCGGTGGCACACCGGCGGCGGTGGCCCGGTCGTAGAGCCCTACGACAACTTCCAGGACGCGTTCTCCACGTTCGTCTGTAACGACACGGTCGGCCCTCGGTTCGGCGCGTCGTATGCACTGCACGGCCGCTTGGCTGACCAGCAGGTCGCCGGGTTCGGTCCGTTCTGGATCTACACGACGGCCGCCTGCGCCTCGTTCCCCGTCGACGATGACGACGCGTACTTCGGCCCGTGGGGTGCGAATACCGCCAACCCGATCCTGGTGCTCGGCAACCGCGGCGGCGACCCGTCGGTCCGCTACGCCAATGCCGTTGCGGCGCAGCAGACGCTCGGCAACGCCCGCCTGCTCTCGGTCGACATGTACGGCCACACCGCGTACAACCTCGCCAGCACCTGCGTGAACGAGACCGTCGACGCGTACTTCATCTCCCTCGCCGTCCCGGCGCCGGGCGCCTCGTGCGGCACCGACTTCGGTCCGTTCGACCCGATCGAGGAAGCGCTCGCCGACGAGGGCGCCGAGTCCGGCTACTCACGCGGCCGCGCGCCGCTGAGCTAGGCCCCACGCCGCCGCAGTCGCATTGAGCGTCCTTTAGTTGCCCCTATAGGGACACAAAAGGAACGCTCAATGCGAATCGGGCGGCCGGCGACCAGCGTCGCGCCTACGCCCTCTCGAGCAGCAGGGCGATGCCCTGGCCGCCGCCGCTGCAGAGGCTGATGAGGCCGTAGCGCTCGCCGGTGCGCTCGAGCTCCGCCAGGCACTTGACGGTGATGGCGGTACCCGAGGCGCCGATCGGGTGGCCGAGGGCGATGGCGCCGCCGTTGGGGTTCACGCGGGCGTCGTCGTCGGCGAGGCCGAGCTCGCGGAGCACCGCGATCGACTGGGCGGCGAACGCCTCGTTGAGCTCGATCACGCCGACGTCGTCAAGCGCGACGCCGGTGCGGTCCAGCACCTTGCGGATCGCCGTCACCGGGCCGATGCCCATGATGTTCGGGTCGACGCCCGTGACCGCGTAGCCGAGGATCTTCGCCTTGACGGGCGCGCCCAGCTCGGCGGCCTTCGCCTCGCTCATCAGGACGACGGCGGCGCCGGCGTCGTTGAGGCCCGAGGCGTTACCGGCGGTCACGGTGCCGTCCTCGCGCTTGAACGCGGGCTTGAGCTTGGCGAGCGCCTCGATCGAGATGTCTTCGCGGATGTGCTCGTCGGCGTCGACCACGACGTCGCCCTTGCGGCCCTTGACCGTGACCGGCGCGATCTGGCCCGTGAAGCGGCCCTCGGCGCGAGCGGCCGCGGCCTTGCGGTGCGAAGCGAGAGCGAACGCGTCCTGGTCCTCACGCGAGATCGTGTCGCGCACCGACAGGTTCTCTGCCGTCACGCCCATGTGGATCTTGCGGAACGGGTCGGTGAGGCCGCCGACGACCGGGTCGACCTGGCTCGTGTCGCCCATGCGCGCACCCCAGCGGCCCGACGGGTTCCAGTACGGCGCCTGGCTCATCGACTCCGCGCCGCCGGCGAGGGCGACGTCGCAGTCGCCCGTCTGGATGTGCATCGTCGCCGTGATGATCGACTGCACGCCCGAGCCGCAGAGGCGGTTGACGGTGAAGGCGGGCGTCTCGATCGGCACGCCCGCGCCGACCGACACGACGCGGCCCATGTACATGTCGTCGGTGTTGCTGTGGATCACGTTGCCGATCACCGTGTGCTCGACCTGCTCGGGCGTGATGCCGGAGCGCTCGATGGCGGCCTTGGCGGCCGTGATGCCGAGCTGCGTCGCGGCGACGTCCTTGAAGGACTTGCCGTAGGAGCCGATCGGCGTGCGAGCGCCAGACGTGATGACGACACCGGTCATGGAAACCTCAAAGGTGAAGGGGGCGGAGGGACGCGCCGCAGAACCGCTTGGTACCGCCGCGCACCAGTGGAACGATGCCCGATCAGCGCCCGCAACGGCAGTGAGCGTCGGATTACAAGCCCTCTAGGGTAGG
>JAEZDB010000428.1 GCA_023429855.1 Actinomycetes bacterium | reverse complement strand
TCGATGTTACGCATGTGTAAGTAGGGCTGCGCCGCGCCCCACCGAGACCGGAACCGCAGCGGGGCGGCCCGAAGGCCGCCCCGCAAGAATCTCAGATGAGCCGCCCTAGGCGGCCCGCTGGGAGGTTTGGGCTACTTGCCCTGCTTGCACTTCTGGGTGTCTTCGGCCATCGCCGTCGAACCGTCGCGGAAGGTGAACTCGGCCTTGAACTTGTAGCCGCCCTTCGGGCACGAGGTGAGGTCGACGAGGCCGACCTTCTTCTTCTTCGAGACCTTGGCCGTCTTCTTGTCGAACTTGATCGAGTAGTCGAGCAACTGCACGAAGCCGCCGGGAATCGGCTCCTGGAGCGCCGGCTGCACCTTGATGTCGAACAGGTAGCTGTAGTCGCCCTTCGCCGTGCTGACGTTGCCGACGAGCGGCTGGTCGATCACGGCCGGCGAGTCGAACTTGGTCTGCAGGAGCAGGCGGTTGTCGGAGCCGATGTAGGGCACGATCGTGCCTTCCGGCTCACCCGCGTCGATGACGGAGGCCTTCGCGGTACCCGAGCCGATCTTCGACTTCGGCGCGTTGGCGGCGCACCAGTCCTCGTTCGTCGAGAGGGACGCGTCGGGGATGTCGCACTCTTCGAACGACTTGTAGTTGAGCTTGATGCCCTTCGCCATCCAGATCTTGGCGGCCACCACGGTGTCGCGCGTGCTCGGCGACGGGATCGGCGACGTCACGCCCGTCGAGACCGATGCACCGACCGTCTTCGGCTTCTTCTTCGTGCCAGCGGTCGAGCTCGTGAGCTTGACGTCGAGGCGAATGGTCGGCGCAGCAAACGACGCCGCCGGAGCGAAAGCAAAGGTGGCTGCGGTGGCAGCAGTGAGCAGGGCGATCTTCTTCATCGAGTCCTCCGTGGGGGTGTCCCAAGCGCGCCGCGCACCGCATCGTGCGGGCAGCGTCGGCCGTTGGTGACTTCTATCACAGTGATTCTGAAACCCACGCCGGTCACCCGAGTTGCGGTCGACGCACCGTCGTGCGACAGCGGGCGCATTCACGCTAGGCCGCGGTCGGGGCGGGCTCTGGTGCTAGCTTGCGCCGGTGCGTCCGGCCACCGACACCATCCACGCGCCCCCGTTTCCGCGGGGCCTCCCTTGGGTCAACACCGAGCAGCTGCGGATCGACAAGCAGCTCGGCCGTCCCCTCGTGGTCGCGTTCTGGGACTCGCGCCGCGCCGTCTCGATCCGGCCGCTGCTCGAGCTGCAGCGCTGGCATGAGGCGTACAGCCCCCGTGGGGCGCGGATTATCGCGGTACACGTCGACGGCGAGGACGTCGGCACGACGCACGAAGACGTCGCCCGCGCGGCCACGCGCTTTGGCTTGACCATGCCGATCGTGGTCGACCAGGACCTGTTGATCGCCGACGCTTACGGCCTGCAGGGTGTGCCGTCGCGTTACACCTTCGACCAGGGCCTCAAACTCGTCGACGCGCACTTCGGCCTCGGCGGCTACGCCGACGGTGAGCAACTGCTCTTGGCGCTCGTGGAGCATGGCGAGCGGGTGCTCGCTGGGCGCGGGGCAACGCCGGGCGCGGCTGCCGAGCCGCCCCCCGCTGAGCCGGCGACCGAACCAGAGGAAGACGAAAGCTGCGATCAAGGCGCTGCGGTGCCGCCCGCGAAACAGCCGCGGCTGATCGTCACGCCGCCCGCCACCGACGAGCTGCCGGAGCCGATCGCCGAAGTCAGCACCTATGTCGCGCCGGAGCCCGGCGAAGTCGTCGACGGCGACTACCGCGGCCCGTATGCCGCCGGCGCCGTATGGCTGCAGCTGCGCGGCGCGGGAACCGCGACGTTGGCCTCACATGCGGTCACCGCCGACGGCGGCGGGACGTACCTGCTCGTCGACCACGGCCTCGACCACGAAGGGCAGCTCGCCGAGCTCACGCTCACCGACGGCTTGGTCTGCGACGGCATCCAGCTCGAGCCGGGGATCGCGCCGGCCGGCGCCTAACTCGGCGTCAGCCGAGGCGGGCGCCCGGGCGCGTCAGCCGAGGCGCTCAGGCTCGGGCAGCCCCGTTGCAGGCTCGCCGCCGCCACCCAGCTCCGGCTCCGCACGGAACTCCGCGGGAGATTCGTCTTCGACCGGGTCCAGCCGCACGGGCGAGGTGAGGTCGCCGTGGTCGCCGAGGAGATCGGTCGACGGCATCTCCGTGAGGATCCGCTCCGTCTGCGGCACGCCGCTGCCATCGGTAACGACCGCGGTCCCCGGCCAGTAGGCGCTGTCGATCTTCGACGGCGTCTGGAAACGCGGCTCGTAGACCCAGTTCCCCGTGTTCCACAGGCGTGTGCCCACGCGCGTGAGCCAGGCGTCGGCGTCGTCGGAAGGGAGCGGACCCGGGCGGTGGCAGTGCCCGAAGATCAGGTGGTCGGCGCCGATATTGAGGCGCGCGTCGACCTCGTCGATCGCGTGCATCGCGCTCGCGATCATCGCCTGGCCCGACAGCTCAGCCGAGAGCGGGCCGAGGCCGGTCACGTTCAACGCGGCGACGCCGGCCTTGAGCCCGACCATGAACGCCTGCGCACGCGGCGACTTCGACCGCAGCCGGTCGTAGGCGCGGGCGCTGCTTGTGGCCCGGCGCGTCGATGCACTGGCCGAGAGCCGCTCGACGCTCGCGCCGATGAAGGCGTACCAAGGGGCCAGCACGCGCTCGTAGTCGGCGGGGCGCGCCGCGAGCGGCACCATCTCGCCCGAGAGGCGCTGCAGCGCGCCAGCACCAAGCCGTTCGACCGTGGGCAGGAGCGCGTGCACGTCGAGGTAATGGCCGTGCGTGGCGTAGATGCCGTCCTCGACCCACAAGCCGGGGTAGCGCAGCTCGACCGGGCGCTTCATCGCACCCTCGATCGCCGACGCCGCCTCCGACGCCTCGGCGGCGCCGATGACTTCGTCGAGCTTCATCGCCGGCGGGCCGTCCTCCATCGCAGCGCGGCGCGCGTTCCAGCCTTCGAGCAGCGACCAGTCGTGGTTGCCCGGCACGATCACGACCTCGGTGCCTTTGCGCAGCGCGGTCGCCAGATCAGACAGGATCGGCAGGCCCTGCCGCAGCGCATCGCGCTGCGGCGAGTGACGGAACTCCATCACGTCGCCGAGCAGGATCACCCGGTCGGCTTCGGCCAGCCGCTCCTTGAGCGCCTCGCGCGGCTTGGGTGCGCGCAGCACGTCGTTCTTGAGCCGTCCCCCGAGGTGGAGGTCGGAGATCAGCAGCGTGGTGGCCACGAGTGCAGGCGCCGAGGGCGGCTAGGCCTGCGCGGCCGCCATGCCCTTGCGGATCTCCTTGGGGAGCATGAAGCGCACGTCTTCGCGCAGCACCTCGAAGTCCTCAGGTTCCGGGGCACCGCGTTCACGCAGGAAGGCGACGAGCCGCTCGACGAGCTCCTCGGGCGCCGACGCGCCGGAGGTGATGCCGATGACCTCGACCTCCTCGAGCCACTCGTCCAAGACCTCGGTCTCGCTGTCGATCAGGTACGACGCTGCGCCGTTCTCCTTGGCCACCTCGACGAGGCGCTTGGAGTTCGACGAGTTCTGCGAGCCGAGCACCAGCACGAGGTCGCAGTGCGGAGCGAGCTCCTTGACGGCGGCCTGGCGGTTGGTCGTCGCGTAGCAAATGTCGTCGGTGCGGGGCCCGACGATGCTCGGGAACCGTTCACGGAGCCGGGCGATGATGTCGCGGGTCTCGGTGACCGCCAGCGTGGTCTGCGAGAGGTAGGCGAGCTTCGCGTCGCCCGGGAAGCTGAGCTCGTCGACGTCGGCCTCGGTCTCCACGAGGACCATGCTGTCGGGGGCCTCCCCCATCGTGCCTTCGACCTCTTCGTGGCCGCCGTGGCCGATGAAGACGATCGTGTAGCCCTCGGCCGCGAACTTGACGGCCTCGCGGTGGACCTTCGTGACGAGCGGGCAGGTCGCGTCGATCGTCTGCAGCTGGCGGCGGGCGGCGTCGGCGTGGACGGCCGGCGACACGCCGTGGGCCGAGAACACGGTGATCGCACCCTCGGGGATCTCGTCGACGAGCTCGTCGACGAAGATCGCGCCGCGGTCGCGGAGGGTCTCCACGACATGCTTGTTGTGGACGATCTCCTTCCGCACGTAGACGGGCGCGCCGTGCAGGTCGAGGGCGCGCTCCACGGTTTCGACCGCGCGGCTCACACCGGCGCAGTACCCGCGCGGGCAGGCGAGCAGGATCTTTTCGATCGACATCTCCCTCCATTGTAGGCGCATCGCACTGCGCCCGCGACGGATGTCGGCACACAGCCCGGGCCCCGGCGGGCGGGCCGACCAGCCAGGGCCACAACGCGCTCCGGCACGCCGCTCAGGTCAGCTGCCGGTGCTCGTCGTCTTCCAGGTCCGCAGCAGCTGCAGGACCGTCTCGCCGACGGCGTCGAGGCTGCGCTCGCTGACGTGCCGCAGGTCGTCGGCGGTGCTGTCGCGCTGGGGATAGTCGAAGTCGATGAGATCGATCGTCGGCACCCCCTTGCGGAGGAACGGGACGTGG
>JAEZDB010000397.1 GCA_023429855.1 Actinomycetes bacterium | reverse complement strand
ATCCGGGCCCCGTCGATCCCGGCCCCGTCGACCCGCAGCCCGAGCCGGAGCCAGCACCGACGCCGCCCGCGCCCCTGACGCTTGAACCGGCGCCGACGCCCGGCGGCGGCGCTCCGCCCGCCTCGCCTCCGGCAGCCACGGTAGAGCGCGCGCCCAGGCTTGTCGTCGCGATGCACATGATCCCGCGCGGCCGACGTTGCCCACCCAAGGCCAACGGCACGGTCGCCGGCAAACGCACCCCGCTCAAGGTCAAAGCAAGCAAGATCCGCGGGAAGGTGCGTTGCAAAGTCACCGGGACGATCGTGCTCGCGAGCACGGTCAAACCCGGCACGCAGGTGACGGTGCTCGTGACGGCGAAGGGCGTCAAGCGCAAAACTGTGCGTTTCGTCGCCTCACGGTGAAGGTGGCTGGTCAAGAACCGTCGGTATCGCTACCGTACCGACGTGTCTCACCTGCTCCGTAACGTATCGCTTTCCGTCACCGGCGCCGTGCTCTTCGCGGCCTCGCCCGCCTTCGCGGCAGACTGGAGCCCCGCAGCAACGGTCGCGAGCGGTCCGTCGGGGCAGCCAGCCGACGTCTCCGCACTCGAGTTCGCCGGCGATGCCGCTGGCAACCTCACCGCGGTGTGGATCGGTTCCACCGCTGGGACGCGCGGCGTCTACTCGGCCGAGCGACCTGCGGGCGGCGCCTGGGGCGCGCCCGCGAAGATAGTCGACGCTCCTGGCGCCGAGCGCATCAAGCTCTCGCTCAGCGCCGACGGCCATGCCGTCCTCGGGTGGAACAACCGCACGGGCAACAGCACGTACGTCTCCGGGATCGCGACGCGCACGCCCGCTGGCGCCTGGACCGTCACCGAGGGACCGAATTCCGACGCGTTTGCCGAGCTGGCGATCGACGACGCTGGCGTCGCCACCGCCCTCTCGACCGACTCGGGCGGCAACCTGGTCAGCAAGACGCGAAACGCCGATGGCACGTGGAGCGCACCGGTCATCGTCGCGCCGCGCGATCTCGACCCGGCCGACCAGGTGATCGACGGGTCCGTCGACGACAGCGATCTGGCCGTGAACTCGACGGGCGACGCGGTCGCCACCTGGACCCGCACGATCGGCGACTCCTCGGTGGTGCAGGCGACGCGCAAGCCCAAGGGCGGCGAGTGGACGGCTCCGCAGACGCTGGCCACGGGCACGCCACATGAGCCCATCAACTTCCGCGGCACCGCCCTGTCGGATGCCACCGTCGGCATCGACAGCACGGGACAGGCCACGGTCGCGTGGAAGGAATTTGTCGCCGCGCAGCCGCTCTACACCAGCCGCGTGCGCGCCGTGCTAGGTGGACCGACCGGCAACTGGGCAGCGGTCAGCAACGTCTCCGGCGACCTGTCGGCCGACACCTCGACGTGGACGCAGGGCGGCGCGGTCCCGGAGACGCGCATTCCCGAGGTCACGGTCGGCGCCGGCGGCGAGTCCGTCGTCACGTGGGGGCGGCTCGACGACGGCGAGCAGGCGTGGTTTGCGGCGCCGCGCACGAGCGGCGGGAGCTGGCAGCCGCCGACGCGTCTGGGCAGTTGGAATCGCGGCTGGGATCCGGCCGCCAGCGCCGTCGTCGACCGCGCAGGCAACGCCACCGTCGCCTGGGTCGATAGCGACAAGGTGCTGAGCCGGTCCATCGCCCTGCGTCCCACCGCCCCGCCGGCGAGCGCCCGCAAGGTCAGCTTCAGCGCCCGTTTGATGTCGTGGAACCGCAGCTGCCCGCGCACTGCGACCGCCTACGCCAACGGCCGCAGCGCCCGGGTGCCTGTGCTCCCGACGAACTCGCGGACCACGTGCACCGTCGCAGGCGGCGTGCCCGTGGCAGCGGGCACGAAGCTTGGGAGCCGGACGCTCGTCGTGGTCAGCGGTGGCGGGCTCTTCCCGACGATCGTGCTCGGCAGGGTCGTCGCGGGCTGAGCCACTCGCCCTGCGATCACCCCACTCCGTAGAATCGGCGCCATGAGCGAGCAGCCGTCGCACCGTCTTCCCGAGCGCGAGCGTCCGTGGGTCATGCGGACCTATGCCGGTCACTCGAACGCCAAGAAGAGCAACGAGCTGTACCGCGGCAACCTGGCCAAGGGCCAGACGGGCCTCTCGATCGCGTTCGACCTGCCCACGCAGACGGGCTACGACTCCGACCACATCCTCGCTCGCGGCGAGGTCGGCAAGGTCGGCGTGTCGGTCGCGCACAAGGGCGACATGCACCAGCTGCTCGACGGGATCCCGCTGGGCACGATGAACACGTCGATGACCATCAACGCGGTCGCCGCGTGGATGCTCTCGCTCTACATCGCGACGGCCGAGGAGAACGGCGTCGATCCGAAGGTGCTCCAGGGCACCACGCAGAACGACATCATCAAGGAGTTCCTCGCGCGCGGCACCTACGCGTTCCCGCCCGGGCCCTCGATGCGGCTGATCGCCGACATGATCGCCTACACGGTGACCGAGGTCCCGAAGTGGAACCCGATCAACATCTGCAGCTACCACCTGCAGGAGGCCGGTGCCACGCCGGTCCAGGAGATCGCGTTTGCGATGAGCAACGCCATCGCCGTCCTCGACGCCGCCCGTGAGCGCGTGCCCGAGGAGCAGATGGGCAAGGTCTTCTCGCGCATCTCGTTCTTCGTCAACGCCGGCGTGCGCTTCGTCGAGGAGCACGCCAAGCTCCGCGCGATGAGCCTGCTCTGGGAGCAGCTCGGCCGCGAGCGCTACGGCGTCACCGACGAGAAGCAGCTGCGCTTCCGCTACGGCGTCCAGGTCAACTCGCTCGGCCTCACTGAGCAGCAGCCCGAGAACAACGTCCAGCGGATCGTGCTCGAGATGCTCGCCGTCACGCTCGGCAGGAGCGCCCGCGCCCGCGCCGTGCAGCTCCCGGCGTGGAACGAGGCCCTCGGCCTGCCGCGTCCGTGGGACCAGCAGTGGGCGCTGCGCATGCAGCAGGTCCTCGCCTTCGAGACCGACCTGCTCGAGTACCCCGACATCTTCGAGGGGTCCGTCGTGATGGACGGCCTCGTGAACGAACTGATCGAGGGCGCCCGCGCCGAGATGGCCGTGATCGCGGAGCACGGCGGCGCGGTCGAGGCCGTGCCCTACATGAAGGCTGCGCTGGTCGACTCGCACCGCGAGCGCATCCGCCGCATCGAGGCCAACGAGCAGATCGTTGTCGGCCTCAACAAGTACCAGGAGTCCGAGCCGTCGCCGCTCGTCGATGAGGAGGGCGGCATCATGACCGTCGACCCCGCCGTCGAGGCTGAGCAGCAGGAGGCCGTCCGCGCGTGGCGCGCCTCGCGCGATCAGGCCGCCGTCGACGCCGCGCTCGAGGAGCTGCGCCGCGTCGCCGCGACCGACGACGAGAACATCATGCCCGCCTCGATCGCTGCCGCCCACGCCGGCGTGACGACCGGTGAGTGGGCGCAGGCGCTGCGCGACGCGTTCGGCGAGTACCGCGGCCCGACCGGCGTCGGCGAGGCCACGGCCGGCCCGGCCAGCGACGAGATCGAGGCGCTGCGCGAGAAGGTCGCCGAACTCGGCGAGACGCTCGGCCGCACCCCCAAGATCGTCGTCGGCAAGCCGGGTCTCGACGGCCACTCCAACGGCTCCGAGCAGATCGCGGTCCGCGCCCGCGACGCCGGCTTCGATGTCGTCTACGAAGGCATCCGCCTCACGCCCGAGCAGATCGTGCGCTCGGCGATCGACGAGGGCGTGCACCTCGTTGCCGTGTCGATCCTCTCCGGCTCGCACATGGAGCTCGTGCCCCACATCGTGCAGCTGCTCCGCGAAGCCGGCTCCGACGTGCCGGTCGTCGCCGGCGGCATCATCCCCGACGCCGACCACAAGCCCCTGCTGGATGCCGGCGTCGCCCGGATCTACACGCCCAAGGACTACGACATCACGCAGATCATGAACGACATGGTCAACCTGATCGCGAAGTCCTCGGGCGTCGGCGCTACGGCGTAGCGGCGTACGTTCCAGACCGCCGGTTTTCGAACGGCGCTGAGCTGCCGCTTCTCGTGGCGGCCCGCGATACGCTGCCGCGGCGTGCCTGAGCTCAGAACTACTTCGGAAGCGCGTCTGCGGGCCCGCCGGGCAAGGCGAATGCTCGAAGGAGGGCGTCTGGTGAGCCGCGAGTCACGTGCCCTCCACCGCTGGATCGCAGCGGTGATCGTGTCGTCGACGTTGGCGCTTGCCGCCTGCGGCGGAGGCAACGAGAGCCCGTTCGGCGACCCGAACGCCGCAGCGCCGACGGCGCCGACGACCGGTGGGCCGCAAGGCGCCGAAACGGCCGAGCCGCCCGTTGAGCCCACCACGCCCGTCAAGCCGCTCGAGCCGCTGCCGACCACGCCGGCGCAGGTGCCGAGCCCCGGCGGAACGACGCCGACCAAGGCGCCCGAGGGCAAGACGCCGAGCCAGCTGACGCCCGAGGAGCGGATCGCCGCCGACCAGACGGCGATGCTCAACGCCCGCACGATGGTCTCCGTGATCGAAGGCTGCCACTCTGGCAGCACGAGCTACCGCGACTGCAACTCGCACGAGGAGCTCGGCGACCCCGCCACGCTCGGCCTGCAGATCGGCAAGCGCCTCGGGCAGGTGCAGATCTCGGCGACCGACCGCGGATTCCGCGTCACGGCGCGCTCGGAGAGCGGCGCCAAGTTCACCGTCGCGCGCGGCCCCAGCGGCGATCGCTTCAAGTGCCTGGCCGGGCCCAAGCCGGGCGCCTGCCCCGAGGACCGCAAGTGGAGCTGGTAGGCGCGGCTGGCTCGCGCCGAGCTCGGCACCGCTAGGGCTGCTTCGCCGGCCGGACGAGGATCTCGTTGACGGCCGCGTGCGGCGGGCGGCTCGCCATGTAGAGCACGGCGTCGGCGATGTCTTCGGACCGCAGGATCTCCATCCCGTCGAAGCGCTCGTGGAACCGGGCCTTGGCGATCTCGCTCGTGATGTGGCCGGCCAGTTCGGTCTTCACCGCGCCCGGCTCGACAAGGCCGACGCGCACGTCCTGGGCCTGCAGCTCCTGGCGCAGCGCGTCCGACCAGCCGACGACACCCCACTTCGTCGCGTTGTAGACCGACGTGTTCGGTGCCGTCATCCGGCCGGCGACCGACGAGATGTTCACGATGTCGCCGCCGCCGTCGACCAGGTCGTCGAGGAACGCGTTCGTGGTCAGCAGCACGCCGGTCACGTTGACGTCGATCATCTGCTTCCACTCGGCCACGTGGGCCTCGTCGAAGCGGGAGAGCAGCATCACACCGGCGTTGTTGACCAGCAGGTCGACGCGGCCCAGCTCGCGGGCGCCGACGACGGCGCGCTGCAGGCTCGCGGCGTCGGTCACGTCGGCCTCGATGGCCAGCGCGCTCTGACCGGCATCGGCCAGCTCCTGTTGGATCGCCTGAATGCGGTCGCCGCGGCGCGCGAGCAGCACTACGGCCGCGCCGTGCTCCGCGAGCTTGCGGGCGGTCGCTTCGCCGATTCCGCTCGACGCGCCGGTGATGACCGCGACGCGGCCCGTCAGATCGAGGTTCATGAGGCGAGCCTACGAGCGCGCCTACGGCTTCTGCGCCGAGGGGCGGATCAGGATCTCGTTGACCGCCGCGCGCTCCGGGCGGCTGACCATGAAGAGCACCGCGTCGGCGATGTCTGACGCCTCCAGGCGCTCGACGCCGTCATAGCGCTCGGCGTAGACGGCCTTCGTCTCGTCGTGGCTGAAGTGCGTGGTCA
This sequence comes from Actinomycetes bacterium, assembly GCA_023429855.1. GTDB lineage: Bacteria > Actinomycetota > Thermoleophilia > Solirubrobacterales > Solirubrobacteraceae > JAGIBJ01. The sequence continues at coordinate 1,567 of JAEZDB010000397.1, read as the reverse complement.
GCTCGGTCGCGACGACGCCCGGCTCGATCAGGCCGACCCGCACCCCGGTGCCGGCCAGCTCCTTGCGGAGCGCCTCCGACCAGGCACCGACCGCGTGCTTGGTGCCGTTGTAGACCGACGAGCGCTCAAAGACGACGCGGCCCGCGACCGAGGAGATGTTCACGATGTCGCCGCCGCCGTCGCGCAGCACCGGCAAGAAGGCGCGGGTCGTGTCGAGGACGGCCGTGAAGTTGACGTCGATCATCTGCTTCCACTCGTCGACGAGGTCGGCCTCGAACGGCGAGAGCAGCATCACGCCGGCGTTGTTCACCAGCAGGTCGACGCGCCCCAGCTCGGCGGCGATCTGCTCGGCCGCGGCGGCGATCGCGGCGGGGTCCGTTACGTCGGTCGCGATCACGCTGACCTTGGCGCCGTACTCGGCGAGCTCCAGCGCGAGTGCTTCGAGCCGGTCGACGCGGCGCGCAAGCAGTGCGACGTCGGCGCCCTCAGCGGCCAGGAGGCGCGCCGTGGCGGCCCCGATCCCACTCGACGCGCCGGTGATCACCGCGACGCGCCCCTGCATGCTGCCACTCACAAGAACACGTTCTAGCGCACCGGCCGGTAGCGTCTCGGCCCGGATGACGGTCCACGACGCCACCCAGCTCGCTGCGCGCCTGCTCGGCGGCGACCGCACCGCCGCCCCAGCAGCCCTGAATCTGCTCGAGAACCGCTCGCCGACGACGGCCGACGAACGTCGCGCGCTGCTCGCGGCGCTCTCCCCCGCCGTTACCGGCGGCGAGCTGCCGGGCCACGTCGTCGGCATCACCGGGCCACCCGGCGCCGGCAAGTCGACGCTGCTCGGCGCGCTCATCACGGAGTGGCGCCGCCGCGGCGCAACCGTCGCGTTGCTCGCCGTCGACCCGTCATCCAAACGCAGCGGCGGTTCCTTGCTCGGAGACCGAGCCCGGCTGCTGCTCGACCCCGCCGACCGCGGTGTCTACGTGCGCTCGATGGCGTCGGCCGGCCAGCTTGGCGGCCTCGCCCCCGCGACCCGCGCAGCCGCGCATTCGCTCGCTGCCTGCTTCGACGTGGTCGTCGTCGAGACGGTCGGCGTCGGCCAGTCCGAGACCGAGATCGCCGAGGTCGCCGACACCACGGCCGTGATCGTGCAGCCGGCCTCCGGCGACGCGCTGCAGTTCCTCAAGAGCGGGATCATGGAGGTCCCCGACGTGCTCGTGGTGACGAAGGCCGACCTCGGGAAGGTCGCGCTCAACGCCCGCCGCGACCTCAAGGGCGCCCTGCGCTCGATCGGCGACGCCGACACCGAAGTCGTGCTCGTCTCGTCGGTGTCGCCGCCCCAGGGGATTCCCGAGCTGATCGACGCCCTCGAGCGTCACCGCGCGCGGATCGACCTGCCCCAGCGGCGCGCGGCCGCGAGGGCGCTGGCGGCGGCGTTCGACGTCGTCGTCATCGAGACGGTCGGCGTCGGCCAGTCGGAGACCGAGATCGCGGAGGTGGCCGATACGGTGGCGGTCATCGTGCAGCCCGGATCCGGCGACGCCCTGCAGTTCCTCAAGAGCGGGATCAT